>DOKV01000058.1 GCA_003510765.1 Clostridiaceae bacterium
AAATTTGACATTAGGCATATTTTATTAATTTGAGAAATTTCGTTTCTGAAGCATTGAAAAAAGCTCTCAGGGCTAAATAAGCCTGCTGAGAGCTTTATACTTACATGAATAAGGACACCAATTCTTCCTCTGACACATGGACCATATAGTCTGAAAGAGGAGCTTCTTTTAACGCTTTTAGGAGCACATCTTCTTGATGTGCCAATCCCTTTAGTTTTTCTTCTAGAAGTCCGATGTTTTTGGTGCCAAAGAAATCTCCATAGACACGTATTTCTTCAATGATCCCTTTTTTCACCTCTAAGGTGACTTCCAGGGTACCTCCTTGAAAACGGCCTTCCTTGATCATGGAAAATTTAGGACTTTGCCCAAAATTCCAATCCCAGGTGGCATATTTCTCTTCTCTAAGCTTTTCAATGGCAATAACTTCTTCCTCCGTGAAGGTGGTCACTTGGGATAATCCTCCTGCCACAGAAGTCATGACACGATCTCTAAAGGTGAGCACATCCATGTCTTCTTGAAGATGCTCGCTAATGTTGGTGATTCTTGAGGCCACAGATTTCACGCTTTTTCCTGTGAACTTGATATCTCTAGGCTTCAAAGCCCCAGAAATGTCTGCTTTTTTAGAAGAAAAAAGTAAGGTGCCATGGTGCATAACTCGTTCCTTATGTTTACATTGAGCGGTACCAGAAAACTTTTTCCCCTGGATGGTCATATCATTTCTTCCTGAAAACTCTGCTTCCACACCCATTTCATTGAGGGCTTTGGTGATGGGTTCACAGAAACCTCTGAAGTCATTGAACCCCTTTTTATTATTTTCAATGAAGGTATAGTTGATGTTGCCCAAATCATGATATACAGCTCCACCACCGGTGAGTCTGCGCACCACTTTGATGTCTTTCTCTTTCACATACTCCACGTTGATTTCAGACAGCGCATTTTGATTGGTGCCCACAATGATGGCATTGTCATTTCGCCAAAGATAAAAAATGTCTTCCTCTGTATGCTTTAATAAGTATTCTTCAGATGCCAAATTAAAATAGGCATCAGTGTTGTCGCTGATTATATATCTCATAGGCCTCTCCTGGATTGCACCATATGTACAGCTTCGCCTTTTAATCCCATGGCACTTTCAAAAAATGCTTCTGCCAATGTGGGATGCGCATGAATCACATGTTTTAAATCCTCCACGTGAAGGCCCATCTCGCAAGCCAATAATCCTTCATGGATGAGATCCGATGCATGAGCGCCCATGATGTGGACCCCAATGATCTTATACTCTTTATCAGAGATGACCTTCACCAGCCCTTCTCCTTCACCCATGGTTAACGCTTTTCCATTGGCCCCCAACATGAATTTGCTGGTGAGATATTCTTTACCTTCTTCTTTCAATTGCTCTTCAGTATATCCTACACCTGCTACTTCCGGAAATAAGAACACACAACCAGGCACAAACTGTCCTATGGAGGCTTCCTTACCTGCCATGAGCTCTGCCACATACTCTCCTTGAGCAGATGCAGCGTGGGCTAGTAACCACTTGCCATTGACATCACCGATGGCATAGATGTTTTCTATGCTGGTTTGGAAGGATTCATTGACCACAATGCCCTTTCGATTGGTCTCCACGCCCAGTTCTTCCAGACCCAACCCACTGATGTTCGGTCTTCTTCCTGTGGCAATGAGCACCTGATCTCCAGACACGATTTCCTTGCCTTTTTTACCTTCCATGGATACGGTGAGCTTTGCACCCTCCTTATGGATTTCTTGAACCATCATGGAGGTCTTCACATCGATGCCCTTTTTCTTCAGCAGTGGTTTGAGTCTCTTGACGATTTCTCCATCTACACCAGGTAATATGCTAGGCATGGCTTCAAGAACAGTGACTTTGGACCCAAAACTTGCAAAGATTCCTGCAAACTCCATGCCAATGACGCCACCCCCTACAACGATGAGTTCCTCTGGAATGGCTGTGAAATCTAGGAGCTCTGTGCTGGTGACAATCCCTTCTAAATCTACCCCTTTGATGGGTGGAATAAAAGAGGAGGATCCTGTGGCAATGATGAGCTTATCAAAGGATAATTCTTCATCACCCACTGCCATGGTGTTTTTTGTAAGAAGCTTTCCTTCTCCATGGACGACCTTAACGCCAGCAGAAGAGAGCAACTTCTCTACTCCTGTAACCAGCGTATCCACCACTTGATTTTTTCTTTCCACAATCTTTTGGGGATTAGGTTTTGCTTCCCCCTGAAAATCAATGCCATAGCTCTCCAGATTTTTAGCATGATGATATATTTCTGCACTCTTATACAGCGCTTTGGTGGGAATACACCCCACATTTAAACATACCCCACCCACGCGGTTTTTCTCCACCAATGTGGTGTCAAATCCCAATTGGCGCAAACGGATGGCGGCCACATAGCCGCCAGGTCCTCCGCCAAGTATTACTACTTTTTCTGCCATAGTTACTCCTTTGTCCATTGAAGAACCAGTTGCCTTGCAGCCAGTGCTTCATCTAGCCTTCTCACCGGGGTATCATGAGGTGCATTCTTCAGCAAGGAAGGATCTTCCTTGGCTTCTCTGGCAATTTCCTTCATGATGTGGATGTAAGCATCTAAGGTTTCTTTGCTTTCTGTTTCTGTAGGTTCTATCATGAGTGCCCCTTCTACGATCAGAGGGAAGTACATGGTTGGTGGATGATAGCCATAATCGATGATTCTCTTGGCCACATCCAAAGTAGATACTTCACTATTTTTCTCTTTTAATCCAGCAAAGACCACTTCATGCATGCAGGTTTCATCCACGGCTACTTTATAGTGCTCCTTCAAGCTTTCTTTCATGTAGTTGGCATTGAGCACTGCATTGGTTGAGGCAGCTTTCAGGCCATCATGACCCATGGAGAGCATGTAAATATAAGCTCTTAGCACCACACCAAAGTTTCCGTAGAAATTCTTTACCTTGCCGATGGAATCCTTCAGCCCATAATTGAGATAGAAGGATTCTTCTTTTTTCTCCACCACTGGTACAGGGAGGTACTCCGCCAAATTGGCCTTGCAAGCCACAGGGCCTGATCCTGGTCCACCACCACCATGGGGCGTGGAGAAGGTCTTATGTAGATTGTAGTGTAGGACATCAAAGCCCATATCTCCAGGTCTCACGATGCCCATGATGGCATTCATGTTGGCTCCATCATAATAGAGAAGTCCACCTGCTTCATGAACCAGGTCTGCAATTTCTTTAATATGCTTTTCAAAAAGTCCTAAAGTGGAGGGATTGGTCAGCATTAAGCCTGCGATGTCATCGCCCAAAACTGATTTCAAGGAATCAATGTCCACGGAACCGTCCTTATGAGAGGCTACTTCCACCACATCAAATCCTGCCACCGCAACGGAGGCTGGATTGGTACCATGAGCAGAGTCTGGCACAATGATTTTGTTACGCTTTGTATCTTTTCTCATTTCATGGTACTTCTTGATGAGCATAAGACCCACCAATTCTCCATGAGCACCTGCTGCCGGTTGAAGGGTCACTGCATCCATACCTGAAATTTCCTTGATGCTTTCTTGGACCTCATACATAACTTCTAGAGCCCCTTGCACCGTTTCTTCTGGTTGGAAAGGATGTAGCCTTGCGAACTTCGGATTGGCCGCCACTTCCTCATTGATCTTTGGGTTGTACTTCATGGTACAAGACCCCAATGGATAGAATCCTGAATCAATGGAGTAGTTCTTTTTGGACAAAAGGGTATAGTGTCTCACCACTTCTAGTTCACTAACTTCTGGAAAGTCTAGTTCTTCTTCTCTTAAGTACTCTGACCCTAGGTAATCTGAGACATTCATGTCTGATAATGTATCTTCTGGAAGAGCATAAGACTTTCTTCCAGGCTTGGACAACTCAAAAATTAACTTTTCGTAAGCCATTAGATCTCCTCCATGATTTTCACAAATCGGTCTATTTCTTCAAGGCTTCTATTCTCTGTCACGGCAATGAGCATAGCATCGCCTAAAGAATCATTGATTTTCCGTAAATTGAAGCCTCCTAAGATTCCCTGTGCCCGAAGCTTCTCGTTGATGGTATCTACAGATTCTGGACAAAGGATGGCAAACTCTTTAAAGAAGGGTTTTTGCCATAGTGGTTTGAACTTTCCACTTTTTGTCAGCTCCATAAAGGTGTAGTGTGCTTTTTTGAAAGATTGCGTAGCCACTTCTTTCATGCCTTGTTTTCCTAAAGTGGCCATATAAATGGCAGCGGTGATGGAGTTTAACGTCTGGTCTGAACAAATGTTAGAGGTGGCTTTAAATCGTCGAATATGCTGCTCTCTTGCTTGAAGCGTCAGCACGAAGGCTCTTTTACCCTCTCGGTCTAAGGTTTCCCCAACGATTCTACCAGGCATCTTTCTCATGAGTTTTTTGGTGGCTGCCATAAACCCTAATACAGGCCCCCCATAATTGAGGTTTTGACCCAGGGCTTGACCTTCCCCCACCACGATATCCGCTTGGAGCTCTCCAGGACTCTTTAAGATGGGCAGCGCTATGGGATCCACGCTCATCAGTAGGAGAGACTTATTCTCATGAATAAGAGCTTCCATCTCTTTCACATTCTCGATGACACCATAGAAGTTTGGATATTGTAATAAAACCCCTGCAGTATCTTTACAAAGCTTACTCTTTAAGTCTTCTACATCTGTGACCCCATCTTTTTCCTTCACAAATTCTAAATCTACCTCTCTATACATGAGATAGGTTTCTAGAACGGATTTGGTTTCAGGGCTCACGGTTTCAGAGACCAAAATCTTTCTTCTCTTGGTCTGTACAGAGGCCAAGATGACCCCTTCTGCTGCCGCCGTTGGTGCATCATACATGGACACATTGGATACTTCCATCCCTGTAAGAGCACACATCATGGACTGATATTCGAACACACTTTGCAGTGTTCCTTGACTGATTTCTGGTTGATAAGGTGTATATGCGGTATAAAATTCTGAACGACTCACCAAGGTTTTGATGATGGACGGAATGTAGTGATCGTAAGATCCCGCGCCCAAGAAGCACACCATTTCATCTACGCTTTCATTTTTTGCCGCAAGGGCTGACACCATTCTGCGTACTTCTATTTCAGACTTGGACTTTGGTAAGTTTAAGTCTCCCTTGACCCTAAGGTTCTCAGGGATATTTTGAAAAAGATCCTCTGTGGATTGTAGCCCAATGACATCAAGCATGTTCTTGACATCTTCTGGGGTATTTGGCAGATATGGGTGCATATGTTATTCCTCCTCAGCTAAAAACGCTTCGTAATCCTCTTTTCCTAATAGATCCTCTAGTTCTCCTGCGTCCTTTAAGGTCACAGCGATCAAATGATTGTCATAAGGCGCTTCATTGATCAGCTCTGGATTGTCTTCCAGGTCTTCATTGATTTCAACTACTTCTCCAGATACAGGCATGACGATGTCAGAAGCGGCTTTCACAGATTCCACAACCCCAAGGTTGTCATCCATATCAATTTCGTCTCCCACACTTGGAAGCTCTACATACACAATGGAACCTAACGAATGCTGGGCATAATCTGTGATGCCGATATAGGCCTTGTCCCCTTCAACTCTTACCCACTCATGGTCCTTAGTATAATATAATCCTGCTAATACGTTTGACATAATATAATCTCCTTTATTGTTTCATTTTATTTTATGTTTATCTTTTCAAAAACTTTCTACTACGAACTTCTGCTTTAGAAGTTTTGTTACGCACTTCAATGTCGATCTCCGTGCCGATTTTAGAGAACTCCGTCTTCACCATGGCAAGGCCTATGATCTCTCCTAAGGTTGGAGACTTATATCCAGTGGTGACAAAGCCAATTTCTTCTCCATCTTTCAGTACACGATAGCCGTGTCTTGGAATCTTTTTGTCGCCCATGGTAAACCCTACAATTTTCCTATCCACACCTTCTGCTTTTTGCTTTGCCAACACTTCTTTCCCCAGGAACGCTTCTTTGTCCACCTTCACAAAGAACCCAAAGCCTGCTTCGATGGGTGTCCAATGATCACTGAGTTCGTTGCCATATAGAGGAAGGTTTGCTTCAAATCTTAAGGTATCCCTTGCGCCTAGTCCTATGGGCAGTGCTCCATCTTCTATCAAATTGGTATAAAGGGTGACTGCGCCATCATTGGGCATATAGATTTCAAATCCATCTTCCCCGGTATACCCTGTTCTTGACACCATACATAGTACGCCATCGATGAGTACATCTCTTTTGGCAAAGAAGAACTTAATCTCTGAGAGGTCTGTATCCGTATGGGCTTGAAGAAGCGCTTCTGCCTTGGGCCCTTGTAAAGCCAGTTGGGAGGTGATGCTGGAAATATTTTCAATGGTCACATGAAAATCTCCCTTGTTCTTTACTACCCAATCATAGTCTTTTTCTGTGTTCGACGCATTCACCACCAAGAGAAGATCTTCTTCACTGAAGCGATACACCAAAATATCATCCACCACACTACCATCTTCTCTACAGAGGAATGTATAGAGCACTTGATTGTCCACCAGCTTCTCTAGATCATTGGTGATGAGGTAATTGACAAATTTCAGCGCCTCTTTACCCTTCACGGTGATTTCACCCATATGAGAAACATCAAAGAGTCCCACATTATTCCGTACAGCTTCATGTTCTTTGATGATGCCTTCAAACTCCACGGGCATAAACCAACCAGCAAAATCTACAGTTTTTCCGCCATACTTT
>DOKV01000078.1 GCA_003510765.1 Clostridiaceae bacterium
ACAATAAAGAGATTGAATATGCCAGATATCTTGTGGCCACCATGGCCAGAGCCTATGGTGTGGATGCGCTGGATACGCCCTATACGGATATGGAGAATTTTAAAGGCCTGGAAGAGGATACAAAATTTGCCAGAAGCATTGGGTTCACAGGACGTCTGGCCATAAACCCCAGACAAATCGAGGTGATTCATCAAGTGTTTTCTCCCACAGAAGAGGAAATTGTAGAAGCTGAGAACATTCTCTTGGAAGCGGAAGAAGCAGAAAGACAAGGTCTTGGGGTCTTTAGTTACAAAGGAAAGATGGTGGACCTGCCGGTGATTCATCGGGCGGAAAAAACCCTGGAGAAAGCAAAGAAATGGGGGCTTAGAAGATGAAGAATGTACTTGGGCGAGAAGGATTAGACAAGCCCTTTGAAGGGGCCTTTAAGAAGGTGAAACCAGGAAAAGTTTCTTCCCCAAAGAAAGATCAAGGACAGCGCCCGGATTTCTCAAAAAACTTAGAAGAAGTGCTGGATGCTTTGGCCATGAAAGACGGCATGACCATCAGTTTTCATCATCATATGAGAAATGGAGATTATGTCCTACCCATGGTGATGAAGGCTTTGCATGAACGGGGATTAAAAGACTTAAAGATTGCCGCCACCTCCCTGTTTCCTTGCCATGACTGTTTGGTGCCCATGTTTTTAGATGGCACCGTGACCAAAATCTATGCTTCTTACTTATCCGGGCCTGTGGCCAGAGCCGTCAGTGAGGGGAAGGTCAAAGACCTTTGCCATATGACCACCCATGGGGGAAGACCCAGAAGCCTTTATGAAGGAGAAGTGGTCATTGATGTGGCCTTCATTGCCGCACCAGCGGTGGATGCAGAGGGGAGTCTTTCTGGTTCAGAAGGGAAATCCTCTTGTGGGGTCTTGGGCTATGCCCATGGAGATGCGGACATGGCGAGGAAAGTGGTGGCCATTACAGATTACCGGGCAAAAACCGTCAATAAACCGGAGATTCCAGGCTATTTGGTGGATTATGTGGTAGAGGTAGAAGCCATTGGAGACCCCAAGGGTATTGTCAGTGGGACCACGCAGATTACCAAAGACCCTGTGGGGCTCAAGATTGCAAGAGATGCTGCCAAGCTCATCGAGTATAGTGGTCTCTTTCAAGAGGGCATGAGTTTTCAAACCGGGGCTGGAGGGATTTCTCTGGCTGTGGCCAATGAAGTGAAAAAGGCCATGCAGCGCACGGGGATCAGAGGCTCCTTTGCCTCTGGGGGGATCACGGACTATTTGGTGAACATGCTCAAAGAGGGTTATTTTGAGACCCTTTATGATGTACAGTGCTTCAACTTAGATGCCGTAGAATCCATCAAGGTCCATGATCATCATAAGAAAATGAGTGCCAATACCTATGCCAACATCAACAACCCAGACAACATCGTAAATCAATTGGATGTGGTGATCCTGGGGGCCAGTGAAATTGATGTGGACTTCAACGTCAATGTCACCACAGGCAGTGATGGGGTGATTTTAGGAGGCTCTGGAGGCCATGCAGACACTGCAGCGGGGGCAAAGCTTGCCATCATCGTCTCCAAGCTTGTGAACGCTAGAATTTCTTGTCTGGTGGATCAGGTGACCACCATCACCACTCCAGGAGAAACAGTGGATGCTTTGGTTACAGAAAGAGGCATCGCCCTTCATCCAAAACATGAGGCGCTGATCAAAAAGCTTAAAGAAGAAACCAACCTCAACATCATGACCATGAAGGAGCTGAAAGCTCTGGCAGATCACCTTACAGGAGTGCCCAAGAAAAGGACCCGAAAAGAGGAGATTGTGGCAGTGAGTGAGTATCGAGATGGAACCATTGTAGATGTGATTTACAAGGTGTAGATGCTTCTTGAAGAGTGTCCATGAAAAAAACAGGAGCAAATAGCTATGGTCATAAGATGCCAAGGGGAGGACAGTAAGTAAAAAGCTTCCCTTGGCTTTTTCATGGGGTTAATCCTTTGTAAAATAGAAAGAAAAAGGGGGGATGGCAAGATGGAGAGAAAAAAGAAGGTGGCCTTGGTCACCGGTGGTAATTCAGGCATGGGAAAAGCTTCCTGCGCGGCTCTGGCGGACCAAGGCTTTCATGTGCTACTTCTGGCTAGAAGTAGGGAAAAGGGGGAAGCGGCGAAGAAAGATCTAGAAAAAGTACCAGGTCGAAGTGTGGAGCTTCTTTTATGCGATCTTGCGGACCCAGCTTCTATCAAAAGTGTGGATGCTTTTTTTAAGGAGAAAAACGATACTCTGGATGTGCTCCTAAACAATGCGGGGGTCATCACCTTAAAGAGAGAAGAAACCAAAGAGGGACATGAGCTTCAGTTCGGAGTGAATCATTTGGGGCATTTTTTATTGACCAAAGTGCTGCTGCCCTACATGACCTCGGGTAGCCGCATCATTAATGTGTCTTCTGGCGCCCACAAATGGGGGAAGATTCATTTCGAAGATTTGTCCTTCCAAAAGGGCTATCGTCCCTTTAAAGCTTATGGGCAATCCAAGCTTGCCAACGTTCTTTTCACCAAAGCCTTGGCGGAGAAACTCCTCGGCCTTGGGATCACGGTGAATGCTTGTCATCCAGGGGCTGTGGGGACCCAAATGGGGGTGGACAGAAAAACAGGCTTTGGGCAAGGTCTTTTGAAGTTCTTAGGGCTCTTTTTTCTCACCCCAGAAGAAGGGGCAAGAACAGCAGTATATCTGGCTACCAGTAGAGAGGTGGAAGGGGTTTCTGGGCAATATTTCTTTAAGAAGAAAGCTGTGGCCCCTTCAGAGCGGGGCCAAAACATCATGTTGGCCAGGGAACTTTTTAAGGTGAGTGAAACCCTTACAGAGCCTTATAAATGGTAAGTTCTGGATGAGAAAAGGCAAGCGCTTTGCGCTTGCCTTTTCTGCTAATAGGTTCTGGTGATACGTACCGTGAGAAGACCCTCCTGAAAATGGGCTTTCCCTGCATCCACCAAAGAACCCAGGAGCTGAAATTCTTGCCTTTTGCCAGAGGCACCAAGAAGACTCCAGTAGTATTCATCATATTCTGGTTTACGGGGTTCGTTGAGCATTTTATGAAGTCTGTCTAGATCCTTAGGCGCTTCGTCTATATGTCCTTTCACCGTGATGTCCATTTCCTTTTCATTGGCCAGGAAAGAGATGTCTAGTTCTTCCACTTCATGGTGTAAAAAGTAACCAAGGACTTCTTCTAGGATTTTTACAGAACGCATTTTATTTTGCATTTACTTTCCCTCCTCCCATTTACGTGCACCAACATTTAGTGAGTCCAGTACCGGGACCAAAATGGCTGCCACAAAGCCGCCAGAAAAACCATTGTTATAGAGGTTCATGCCCCCATGGAGATAGCCCACATTCATCACCACGGCCATATGAAGAAACCCAGCCAAAAGTCCAGGGATGATGCCATAGGCACCGGCGATGGGGGCTAGGGTGGTGGCAAACAGCGCGGCCAGGAGAGAGCCTATGGAAGAGACTTCCCATTGGAATACTGCATTGGCCAAAAGAATCCCCACCATGATGGGGAGGACATTTTTCACGTGTTTTCCGAAGGCGCCAAAGCCCACCACGGTGAAGATGCCTCCGATGATGGGGCCATTTAAGGATCCACCCACAAGAAAAATATACCCAGTGGTGAGAAGACCAAGGAGGCCCATGTTCAGGGATGTCACAGGGAATCCATCAGAGGCCACAAAGTCTGAAACCAGTTGTCCAGGTCTTCGAAAGAGCTTTAAGAGACTATCTTTGTGATGGACACCGGTTTTTAGACCAAAGACCACCATGGAGCCAAAGAGCATGAGAAGATAGAGAAGAAGGCCTAAAGACTCTTCCTTGAGCAGGATGGCTGTAGGAGAGTTGTCCTTGGCAAAACCTCGCACAAGGCTCATGAAAAGCATGCCGATGATGCCTGAGGTAAACCCAATGTTATACAAATTGTATCCTTGATGAAAGCGGATGAACTGATTGGCCAAAGAGGGCAACATAAATCCAGCCAACAGGCCTGCCAAAATCCCCAAGGGGATGCTTAGGGGCAAGGGAAGGGCCAGGCCAAAGGAGAGTTGACTCACCACGGGGCCAAGGGCTGTGCCAAAAAGTGCTGGCAAGATGAACTTGCCAAAGGGTTCTTTTCGATATTTTGCATGGATCAGTACCCCAGCCATGATGGGGAGACTGTTGTAGAGGTTCTTCCCAAAAAGGGCAAAGCCCCCGATGGTGAAGATGGCGGCGATGAAAGGACCACTGACAGTTACCCGTGCTCTTTTGGCTAAAGCCATGGATAGAAGCATCAAAAAACTGCTGTTCACAAGGGCTGCCCCAATATTGCCCACTTCCATATAGTCGGAAAGAAGGATGCTGGGAGATCTGTGTATGGCATAAAGGCCCTCAAGGATTTCTTGAGGCGTGTTGAAAAAAAGGCCAGTGATGAAGGTGAGGAGTACCGCAAAGAGCAAGTACTGCACCCTAAGCTTTTCTGGAAGATCTGGATGTTCCTGATGACCACCAGGTGGCGTCATGGAGGAAGGGGTGCGAAAAAGTGCAGACGGCAAAGACAAAGGAAGTCCCCCTTTCATGGGTGTAACGTTTTTTTTAGTATAACAAATTGCGTTTCAGGAGAAAAGAAAAAGTCTCCAGGGTAAGCAAAAGCTTTCCTCACTGGACATTTGAAATTTTCATTCTACCCTAAAAACAAACTGGATAGAATTTACTTATGCAATGGG
>DOKV01000030.1 GCA_003510765.1 Clostridiaceae bacterium
TTACGCTGATGAATTTCCGGAATGTAGCGCCGTCTATTCATGATGGTTTTCACATACCCCTTCTCCTTGGCCTCTTCCACGATGTTGTCTAGATAAGCTTTGACCTGTGGATACCTGGAGAAGTAAATGTCGATGTACTCTTTGGCTTCTTTTCTGGTGATGCCCAAATCTCCCGCCAAACTAAAATCTCCCATGCCATAGATGATCCCAAAGTTCACGGCCTTGGCACTACTTCGATGGGTATAGGTGACTTCATCCAGAGGCACAGAAAAGACCTCAGAGGCGGTTTTTGTATGAATATCGATGCCTTCATGATAGGCTGCAATCATCTTTTCGTCTCCAGAGATGTGGGCCAGTACCCGAAGCTCAATTTGTGAGTAGTCACAAGCCACCAGCAAAGAGTCCTCCCCATGGGGGATAAACACCTTTCTTATGGCTCTACCCATTTCATGTTTGATGGGAATATTTTGAAGATTAGGCTCCGTGCTAGAGAGCCTTCCCGTGGTGGCCAAGGTCTGATTGAAGGTGGAATGAATCCGGCCATCTTCATCAATGGCAGACTTTAAGCCTACAATATAGGTGCTGAAGATCTTGGCTGCGGTGCGATACTGCATGACCTTCTCAATGATGGGATGCTTGTCCTTCAAAGCCTCTAGCACCTCTACGTTGGTGGAATACCCGGTTTTGGTTTTCTTTATTACCGGAAGATCCAGTCGTTCAAACAAGATGGTGCCCAGCTGTTTGGGGGAGTTGATGTTGAAAGTCTCCCCAGCCAGTTCATAAATGTCTTTTTCTAAAAGCTCAATGTCCTTGGTGAAAGTTTCGTTCATCTCATCTAAAAGAGGCTCATTCACCTGGAACCCTTCCATTTCCATATCTGCCAAAATGCCCGTCAAAGGAAGTTCCACTTCCTCATAAAGGGGCAAAAGATCCGTCTCCTCCATGGCCTCATAGAGCTTCTCATGGAGGGCAAAGAGCTCTTTGGTGAGAAGCACTTCCCCTTCCTCTCCTTCTGGGACCCTTAAGGTTTCAAAGGTTTTCAGCATCAAGTCTTTCATGGACAACTTTCCGTCTGTGGGCTCTAAGAGATACGCCGCCAAATTGCCATCAAAGGCAATGCCCTTCATTTCTATGCCTAGCCGCTTCAATACTGTGAGTCCATCTTTCATGTCAAAGGAAATCTTCTTCACGGCCTCATTTTCAAAAAGTTCCTTCAAAAGAGCCACGACTTTCTCTTCTTGAAGCAGTGCTTTGGTATCCAGTACAAAGGCATCTTTCTTAGAGGCCAAGATCATTTTCTTCATGGTCCTTTCCGAAAGCTTTGGTGCATGGTGGACAAAAAAGCTCATGGACAAGGGGGCTTTTTTGATTTCAGGAGCCAAGGAGGTCAAGGCTTTTTCCAGTCCCTCCACATCTTCCACCAAAGTATAGACCACCTCTTCCATGGGTGCTTCTTCTTTCTTTTCTTCCTCGGGGATGGAGAGCTTAGATAAAAGACTCTTAAATTCCAGTGCGCTAAAAGTGCGCCTTAAGGCGTCTTCATCATAGCCGTCTTCACTACGCAGCTTCTCCAGGTCTAAGTCCACCTGGACATTTCTCACAATAGTGGCCAGCATCTTGGAGAAGATGGCGTCTTTACTGTACTCTACAAGGTTTTCCCGCACCTTTTTCATGGTGATGTGTTCTACATTCTCCAGGACGCTTTCGATGGAGCCATACTCTTTGATGAGCTTAAAGGCTGTCTTCTCTCCAATGCCAGGGACCCCTTTGATGTTGTCTGAGGGGTCCCCCATAAGGCCTTTTACATCGATGAACTGTGTAGGAGTGATGCCATACTCTTCAATGAATTTCTCCTTGTCATAGGTATCCACCACACTGACCCCTTTTTTGGTGATGACCACTTTGGTTTTCTCTGAAGCCAGTTGAAGGGTATCCTTATCTCCTGAGAGAATGTATACTTCATCCCCATCTTCTTCTGCTTGTAGGGATAAGGTCCCAATGAGATCATCCGCCTCAAAGCCATCAATTTCCATGATATCCACAGCCATATAGCCTAAAATCTCTTTCAAGATGGGAAACTGAGACGCCAACTCCTCGGGCATTCTCTTTCGACCTGCTTTATACTCCTCATATTCCAAATGCCTAAAGGTGGGCGCCTTTCGGTCAAAGGCACAAACCACATAATCTGGGGAGAGGTCTCCTCGAATCTTCATCATCATATTCAAGAACCCATACACCGCTCCGGTATGTTGACCCTTGGACGTCATGAAGTTGGGGTTTGCGTAAAATGCCCGGTTCATGATGCTATTGCCATCAATAATTAATAATCTCTTCATTTACAGTACTCCTAATCTTTCTTCTCGTTTCTCAATGGACGCTATGAGTTCTTCTTTGTTGTCTCTTGCAAAGCTGTTCAAGATTTCTTTCAGCAGTTCAAAAGCCAGTACATGTTCCACCACGATGGACAAAGGCACCACCGCCGTTACATCACTGCGCTCATACCTGGAATCCACATTTTCCTTCTCTTGTAGGTCCACAGAGGGTAATTTTAACAGCAGGCTGGGGATAGGTTTCATGTAGCAGAACACATCTAAAGGCTCCCCGTTGGTGATGCCCCCTTCTAATCCTCCAGCATGGTTTGTAACTCTTTTAAGAGTCCCTTCCTCATAGGTGATGCCATCGTGGTAATGATACCCGGAAGCATAGAGAAAGGGGTTACCCACAGACACTTGCTTCACCCCTTGGATAGACATTAACGCCCCTGCCAAGAGGCCATCTAACCTACGATCATAATGCATGAAGGACCCTAGACCTTTCATCACTCCTTGACAAGAGGCATGGACCCAGCCACCAAGAGTGTCCCCTTTTTTTCTGGCCTCGTCCACCAGTTCCATGAAGGACGCCTCCTGGCGAAGCACCCGCATGGGACTCTTCTCAATGATCTCATAGAGGCCATCATCAAAGAGGTCACAAAAGGTGTCATTCAAACCATAAAGGGTTTGCACTTTGGAGCGAATCTCCACGCCCAGTTCTCTGAGCACCTCTTTGCAAAGAGCCCCCACAGCCACCCTGATGGCAGTCTCCCTGGCAGAGCTTCTTTCAATGCTGTTTCGTAGGTCTCCCGTGGCATATTTAAATTCCCCTGTGAGGTCCCCGTGGCCTGGTCTTGGGATGGAGACAAAGGTTTCCTCTTTGGTCCGATGTTTCCAATTTTCATAATCTAAATTCTGAATGAGGAGTGTCACCGGTGCACCGGTGGTTTTTCCTTCTGAAAGTCCAGAGATGATTTCCACCTGGTCTTTTTCGATGTTCATGCGACTGCCTCGGCCATAGCCTTCTTGTCGTCTTCTCAGTTCTTTGTTGATGTTCTGTATATTTATGGAGAAATTTGCTGGAAGCCCTTCCACTATGGCACAAAGGCCTTTCCCATGGGATTCTCCCGCATCTAAAAAGCGCAGCATACCCTCACCTCTTTTCCTTATATTCTCTTCCATTATAGACCAAATCTCTGGGAAAAAACCTTAAAGGGTCGTGAAAAGATTATGACCTTTTGGATTAGGGCTGAAGCCAAAGAAAAACTGAGGAGCGTCAGTTTCTTCCTAAACCACCACTTCTCAGTATCCATAGTCTATTCTATTTTTTTCTTTCTCTAGGGCCCTTCTCCTCAGAAGATGGTTAAATCCAGATCTTTGGAGAGCTTCTCAAGGATTTTGATCCCGGCGATGGAGTTGCCTTTAGCATCTAAGGCAGGGCCAAATACCCCTATGCCATAGCGGCCTGGTACAGCGCCTAAAACGCCTCCCCCTACACCAGACTTGGCAGGGATGCCACAAGAGACGGCAAATTCACCTGATGCATCATACATGCCACAGGTGGTCATGATGGTTTTCACAATCCTTGCATGTTCTTTTTTGATCACCCGCTCCTTGGTCAACGGATGGATGCCATTGCTGGATAATACCGCTCCTATGGTGGCAATATCCACACAGTTCCCCAGCATAGCACACTGCATAAAGTATAGATCTAAGGTGTCTTCCACTTCCCCTTTCATGATCCCTGTACTCTTCATGAAATAGCCCAGGCTTCGATTACGATGCCCCGTCTCTTTCTCTGACAGATACACTTCTTGATCAAAGAAGGTTTTTTCCTTTCCTGTGAGTAGACTTGTAAAATCTAAGATCCTTTTGATTTTCTCTTCCTTACTATCTCCATGGATCAGCGAGGTCACCACCATGGCCCCAGCATTGATCATGGGATTAAAGGGCTTTTCTGGATTCTTCACTTCAAAGGACATGATGGAGTTAAAAGGATCCCCTGTGGGCTCCATGTGCACATGTCGAAAGACTTCTTCTTGACCCAAATCTTCCAAGGCCAATAACAGCGTGATCACCTTGGTGATGCTTTGCATGGTAAATAGCTTGTCAAAGGATCCTTTTACCTGGACGTTACCATCAAGGTCCATCAAACAAAGGCCCACATCTGAAGGATTGCCTTTGGCAAGCTCCGGAATATAAGTGGCCACATGACCATCTTTGGTCACTTCCTGCCCTTTGAGTACTGCTTGCGCTAAAATTTTTTCCATATACTGCTCCCCCTTTATACCTTCCTTTCCTACTATAGCATGCAAAGACACTGTCTTTGAAGACCTTTGAAAAGTTTCTACAAAACTTCTCCCACAACCTCTTTTTTC
>DOKV01000081.1 GCA_003510765.1 Clostridiaceae bacterium
CTCGTCCACAGGTCCTAAGGCAGCCACACGACCACTTTCCATGACGCAAACTCTCTGGCAGATTTCTTTCACCACTTCCATTTGATGGGTCACCACCACTAGGGTTAAGCCTAGCTTTTTACTCAAGTCTTTCAGAAGCTGTAAGATTTCTTTGGTGGTTTTTGGGTCTAAAGCCGAGGTGGCTTCATCACATAGTAGAATCTCGGGGTCTAAAGCCAAGGCCCTGGCAATGGCCACCCGTTGTTTTTCTCCCCCAGACAAGTTCCTTGGTTTACTGTGGAGCTTGTCTTCTAGACCCACCAAGCCCAAGAGGGTCTCAGCCTTTTCCTTTGCCACGTGTTTTTCTATCCCCCAAATTTCTAGAGGGAGCATGACGTTGTCCAAAGCACTTTTTTGATGTAAGAGATTGAAGTTTTGGAAAATCATGCTGACTTTTTTCCGAAGGGTACGAATCCCTTGATCAGTGAGGGAGGATAGTTTCACCCCGTCCATGTGGATGTCCCCACTGCTCATAGACTCTAAAGCATTGAGGGTACGTAAGAGGGTGGATTTTCCCACGCCACTTTTCCCAATGATGCCAAATATTTCCCCCTTTTTAATGGTAAAGGATACATCATCAATGACTTTTAATGCGCCATAGTACTTGGTAAGATTTTCTATTATGATCAATTTCACTGCTCCTTCCGGTTCTTTTTGGCGGCAAATAAAAATTCGCCTAAGAATAAACTTAGACGAACGTCATGCATGTTTACTCTTATCTTTCAGCTTTTAATCGCTGTAGGAATTGGCACCAATATACTTTTTCAAGTATTGGTTGCCGGGTATCACAGGGCCTGTCCCTCCACCTCTCTGGATAAGATTGAATATTCAATTGTTCTCATCTTAGCACGATTGTTGCATTTGTCAATGTGCCCCGGAAGGGATTTATGAGGTTCGCAGATGTAAAGGTTTAATTCCTACATCCTGCCAATATCTCTTCTGAAATAAAGGTTTTCATTATCTATTTCATCGATGAATGTATAAATCTTTTTCAGAGAATTCTCCAATGGTCCCTTTGTAGAGATGGATAAGACCCGTCCAGAAGAGGAGTAAATCTCCCCTTCTTCTTCCCTACAGGCATAACTGTGTAGATGAAGATCTTCCGGACACTTGTTAAAAAAATCGGTGATGTTTATGGCATCCCCCTTCTTCTTTGGGTATCCCTTGGCAGAGAGGACCACGCATGCTCCCTCCTCCTGGAAGGTTAAAGACTGATCCTTTAGATCTTTATTTAAAAGGGCCCAAAAGAGTTCATGAAGATCTGTTGCCAACACCTCTAACAGGCTTTGGGTTTCCGGGTCTCCAAAACGAAGGTTATATTCCAGTAAATAGACTTCCTCATTTGTGAGCATCAGGCCAAAGAAGAGAATCCCTTGAAAAGAAAGGCCTTCTTGTTGAAGTCCTAAAAGGGTATTCTCCAGGATATGGTGTTTGAAAACTTCCTCATGGGTCTTTGTAAAATGAAGGTTTGGAGAAATGCTACCCATACCTCCAGTATTGAGGCCAGTTTCGCCTTCGCCGATTTTTTTATGGTCCATGGTGGACCATAGGGGCAAAATGGTTTCTCCATCATACAGGGCTAAGATGGAGGCTTCTTTTCCCACTAAGAATTCCTCTATGACCACGGTTTTTCCAGCACCTTGGAATTTCCCTGCCAAGAGATACTCTTGTAAGACCATCAGTCCCTCTGCTAAGGTAGTGACGATTTCCACCCCTTTTCCTTGGGCCAGTCCATCGGCTTTGATCACCACGGGGAAGGATTGGGCGGCTAAATAAGCAGCGGCTTTATCATAGTGGTCAAAGACCGCATACCCCGGTGTTTTCACGTGGTATTTCTCCATAAACTTCTTGGCAAAGCCCTTGGACCCTTCTAGAAGCGCTGCAGCTTTATGAGGACCAATGATGGCCTCCCCTGCTTCTTGAAAAAGGTCCACGATGCCTTCCATCAAGTCCTTCTCAGGACCCACCACCGTATAGCCTACCCCTTGGACTTTGGCGTAGGATAAGAGGGCTTCCTTGGTCATGGCAGGAAGATTGCGACACTTTTCCAGGTACTTGGTACCAGCGTTTCCCGGACATAAAAGAACCTCTGATATTTTTTTAGACTTGGCGAGTTTTCTTGCCAGGGCTTGTTCTCTGGCTCCATCACCGATGATCAGTACTTTCATAGTCGCCTCCTAATGTTTGAAGTGTCTCATGGATGTAAACACCATGGCCAGTCCTTGTTCATCACAAGCATCGATGGATGCCTGGTCCCTTAAAGATCCGCCTGGTTGGATAATGGCATGAATGCCTCCTTTTGCAGCGGCCTCCACCACATCTTGGAAGGGAAAGAAAGCATCAGAGGCAAGATAAAGGGCTCTTCCCTGTGCTTTTTCCAAGGCGTAGGTAGCCGCATCAATGCGATTCACTTGTCCCCCACCAATGCCTAAGGTTTGTTTGTTATTGGTGACCACTATGGCGTTGGATTTTACGTATTTCACCACTTTCCACGCAAAAAGCAGTTCCTCTAGGTCCTCTTCTGAGGGAGCGATCTTCGTCACCACCTGTCTCGTAGATAAAAGGTCTCGATCCTCTTCTTGGAGCAGCAGTAGACCATCTAAAGACACCATACTGGTGGGTCTTTCTGGAGGCCTTGTGCATTGAAGGATCCGAAGGTTTTTCTTTTCTTTAAGCAGTGCCAACGCCTCTTTTGTATAGGACGGAGCCATGACCACCTCAAGAAAGATCTTTGCCATGGCCTCTGCTGTGGCTAAGGTTACTTCACAGTTCAAAGCTACTACGCCGCCAAAGATGGACACAGGATCTGCTTCATAGGCCTTTTCATAGGCTTCTAGGTCATCTTTGCCCAAAGCGACCCCACATGGAGTATTGTGTTTCAAGGCGCAGCAGCAAGGCTCATGAAATTCTTGGACCACTTTCCAAGCGATGTCCAAGTCTTTGTAGTTGTTGTAGGACAGCTCTTTTCCACCAAGAATCTCCAAGGAAGACAACGCCCCTTGCCCATCTAAGGCGCGATACAAGGAAGCCTTTTGATGAGGGTTTTCCCCATAGCGCAGAGTGGTGACTTTTTCATAGGGGCTACTCAGATAGCGGTGCTCTTCTTCTTGCAAGAGATAACTGGCTATGGTGCTATCATAGGCCCCCATGAGGTTAAAGACATGTCCAGCTAAGGTTTTACGAAAGGCGAATTGCGCCTCCTCACTACCGGTTCTATACAGGGTCATGAAGGGTTCGTAATCCCTTTGATGACACAAGGTATAGACATGGGCGAAATTTTTTGCTGCTGCCCGAAGCATGGTGGGGCCCCCAATGTCAATGAACTCCACTTGCTCTGACAAGGAGTGATTATTTTTCAGCTCCTCTGTGAAAGGATACAGATTCACACAGACAAAATCGATGGCCTCGATCCCTTCTAGGAGCATTTCCGCTTCATCCTCTTGCACCCCTCGCCGATAGAGAAGGCCGCCGTGGATTCGTGGATGGAGGGTTTTCACCCGCCCTTTTAAAAGCTCCTTGGCACCGGTGACCTCTTCCACTTTAGTCACCGCATACCCAAGTTGGGTCAAGTAGGTGTAAGTGCCACCGGTGGAAATCATCTCGATGCCTTCTTCTTTAAAAAAATTCGCCAATTGGGGTAATCCAGTTTTATCAAAAACAC
>DOKV01000200.1 GCA_003510765.1 Clostridiaceae bacterium
GAGGTAGAGGTGGCGGAGGATATCCTACGGGGCACAAATGGCAAGCAACCTACGAGAAAAAAGATGTGATGAAGTATATGATTTGCAATGCCGATGAAGGAGACCCCGGGGCCTACATGGACCGCTCTTTATTAGAGGGGGACCCACACAGCGTTTTGGAAGGAATGCTCCTTGGCGGCTATGCCACTGGCGCCTCCCAAGGCATCATTTACATTCGTGCAGAATATCCCTTGGCCATAGAAAAATTAACCCACGCCATCGCGCAAGCCAAGGAGTACGGCTTATTGGGTGAGCAAATTTTGGGCAGTAATTTCTCCTTCTCCATAGAAATCCGATTGGGCGCAGGGGCTTTTGTCTGTGGTGAAGAAACTGCACTGATTCATTCTGTGGAAGGCAAGCGAGGGGAACCCACTAAAAAGCCCCCCTACCCGTCTGAAGAAGGGTATTTGAAAAAACCAACCACCGTGAACAATGTTGAAACCTTAGCCAATGTTCCTGCAATCATCCGACAAGGCGCCCAGTGGTTCTCTTCCATTGGCACGAGTCAAAGCAAAGGCACCAAAGTCTTTGCTTTGGTTGGAAAAATCAAACACGTGGGCCTCGTGGAAGTACCCATGGGTACCACCTTACGGGAGATGATCTATGACATCGGCGGCGGGATCCATGAAGATAAAGCCTTTAAAGCCGTGCAAACGGGAGGCCCTTCAGGCGGCGTCCTCTCAAAAGAGCACTTAGATACACCCATAGAATATGAATCATTAAAAGACCTAGGCACCATGATGGGCTCTGGTGGGATGATTGTCATGGATGAAGACAATTGTATGGTGGACATTGCAAAATTCTATCTTCAGTTCACCATGGATGAATCCTGCGGGAAATGCACCCCATGCAGAATCGGCACCAAAAGATTGTACGAACTCTTAGATCGCATCACCAAAGGAACAGGTAATCCACATACACTGGAACAGTTAGCATTTTTAGGCACCAACATCAAAAATTCAGCGCTATGCGGCCTTGGTCAAACAGCCCCAAACCCTGTCCTTAGTACCATGCACTATTTTAAGGAAGAGTATCGCATGCATGTAGAGGAGAAAAAATGCCCCACGGGTGTTTGCAAAGAACTCTTCAAATACAGCGTCCTTCCAGATGCTTGTGTGGGATGCACCGCTTGTAGAAGAGTTTGCCCTGTGGGATGTATCTCTGGTCACCCAAAAATGGTCCATTTTATCGATTTGAATCTTTGTATCTCTTGTGGAGCATGCTATGACGTCTGTAAGTTCCACGCCATTAAAAAGGCATAGGTGATGAATATGAATGACAACCCTCAGCTGATCCAAGTTCGCATCAACGGAAACGACTTATGGGTGGAAAGAGGCCTCACCATACATGAAGCCGCAAAACTGGTCAATGCAGATATTCCTACGCTCTGCCATCTTGATTTAGAGGGCTTTGGTATGGTGAATCAGACGGCATCCTGTCGGGTATGCATGGTCGAAGTAGTGGGCCGTGCCTCGTTAGCCCCTTCTTGCTCTGAGACCATCACCGATGGTATGGAAATCATCACGGATTCCCTAAAAGCAGTGTCCGCAAGACGGTTGAACTTAGAGCTCCTCTTGTCCAATCACCCTATGGAATGCCTCACATGTCGAAAAAACCTACAATGTGACTTGCAGGCATTAGCCAAAAAACTAGGCATCTATGACATTCCTTTTATCGGGGAGAAAACCCATCGCCCCATCGATAAGAGTTCCTTTGCGTTGGTAAAAAATCCGGACAAATGCATCATGTGTAGACGCTGTGAAACCATGTGCAACGAAGTCCAAACCTGCGGCATTCTCTCCGCAAATTCCCGCGGATTCGATGCCTTCGTTGGTCCCGCCTTTAACCTAGACATGATTGATACTTCCTGCACCTTTTGTGGTCAATGTGTCGCCGTATGCCCCACAGGCGCACTTTCTGAAGTTAATAATATGCATAAGGTTTGGAGAGAGCTGCTCAAAAAGGAAAAGCATGTGGTGGTTCAGGTGGCTCCAGCAGTCCGCGTTGCCATTGGAGAAATGTTTGATCTTCCTCCTGGTGAAATCAGCACAGGGCAACTTGCCACAGCCTTCAGAAGAATGGGCTTTAATGGAGTCTTCGATACGGACTGGGCAGCAGACCTGACCATCATCGAGGAAGCCTCCGAGCTCCTCCATCGCTTAGAGCACGGAGGGCGTTTACCCATCTTAACCAGCTGTTGCCCTGCTTGGGTGCGTTTTTTCGAATACCAATTTCCGGAACTTTTGGAAATTCCATCCACCTGTAAATCTCCCCAGATCATGATGGGCACCATCATCAAAACCTATTATGCTGAAAAAATGAATCTTCTTCCTGAAGACATCGTTGTGGTCAGTGTCATGCCATGCATTGCAAAAAAGGCAGAAGTCCAAAGAGAAGAGCTGAAGCTTGGGGAGCTCAAAGATGTAGACTGGGTCATCACTACCCGTGAACTGGGGTATATGCTGAAAGAAGCAGGTATTGATTTCGCCACTTTACCAGAAGGAGAGTTTGATCAAATCCTCGGAGAAAGCACTGGTGCTTCCGTGATTTTTGGTGCCACTGGAGGCGTCATAGAAGCTGCCCTAAGAACTGCGTATGAGTGGATCACCCATGAAGAATTACCCGATGTGAACTTCACACAGCTTCGTGGCTTACAAGGCATTCGGGAAGCGAAAGTACGCATAAAAGATCAGGAACTCTCCATCGGCATTGCCCATGGTCTTGGCAATGCACGGAAAATGCTTGAGGGCATTCAGCGGGGCGAACTGGTCTATGATGCCATCGAAATCATGGCCTGTCCAGGTGGATGCATCGGCGGTGGTGGACAGCCTTACCATCACGGAGATATTTCCATCATCAAAAAGAGACAAGAAGCCATTTATAAGGAAGACGCTGGTAAAACCAAGCGGAAGTCCCATGAAAACGAAATGGTTTTAAAGCTATATAGAGAATATCTTGGAGAACCTTATGGGGAGAAAGCCAAAGAACTCCTCCATACCACCTATCAAAAAAGACCTATGATTTAAGGCCCACTTAAAAGACTTTGATAAGTTGTTGTGCTAAGGAATCTTAAGATCTTCTCTTTAAGGTTTTAGACCCCTTAGAAATGCTTTTAAATTGTGCACAATTAATTTACCCGTACCTATTGAGATAAGTCTCACAATCAGGTATGATATATAAGGTACCCTTTGAGAAAATGCAAAAGGGATACTAAATGAACACAGACAACAGGAGGCGTATGAAATTTGTATAACGTAAGAGAAGTTTCCCCCAATATCTACTGGGTTGGTGGCAACGATCGAAGATTAGAGCAATTTGAAAATCTATTTCCATTGACCAACGGTGTATCCTATAATTCCTATCTTATTATGGATGAAAAAACCGCCCTCATTGACACCGTGGATGATGCTGTAACAGACCAATATTTAGAGAACATCACTCATCTGATGGATGGACGGGAATTAGATTACCTCATCATCAATCATATGGAGCCAGATCACTGTGGAAACATCGAAAACATTGTGAAGATGTATCCCAACGTCAAGGTCATTGGCAACACAAAATCTTTCCAACTATTCCATCAGTTTTACAACATGGATATCACGAAGAACCAGATGCTTGTGAAAGAAGGCGATGAACTAAACCTTGGAACCCACAACTTGAAATTTATCTTTGCACCCATGGTGCACTGGCCAGAAGTCATGATGAATCTTGAAACCACCAAAGGAATCCTCTTCGCAGCAGATGCCTTCGGAACCTTTGGCGCACTCCCTGGAAACCTCTTTGATGACGAAGTGGATTATATGAACCTTTATGTTGATGAAGCTAGAAGATATTATGCAAACATCGTTGGCAAATTCGGTTTACAAGTACAAGCGGTCTTTAAGAAGATTGCCGGTGTAAAACTCAACATGATTTGCTCTTTACATGGCCCCATCTTCAGAAGAGACATCGATCTCATCTTAGGCCTCTATGACAAATGGTCTAAAAACGAACCTGAAAAGGATGGTGTGGTGATATTTTACGGATCCATGTATGGAAACACCGCCAATACCGCCGATGCTTTGGCCAATAAATTGGCCCAAAGAGGCGTCTTGGATATTCGTGTTTATGACGTATCCAAAACACACCCTTCTTACATCATTGCAGATATTTTCAAGTACAGCCACTTGGTAGCTGCAGCACCCACCTATAACATGGGTCTTTATTATCCCATGGACAATCTTCTCCATGAAATGAGCTCGCTCTTCATAAGAGACCGTAAGGTTGCACTGATCGGCAATCACAGCTGGGCCAGTGCCGCTATAAAAATCATGAAAGAACGTTTCTCCACCATGCGTAACATGGACATCATTGGCGAGCCCCTAGACATTAAGTCTAGACTGAAAGATGGCGAAGAGCAAAAACTGGATGAACTGGCAGATGTCATTGCAGCCTCTGTCCTTCAACAATCATAAAAGCCATGAAAAAAGGATGATCTTCACATTAGATCGTCCTTTTTTCATGGCTTAAAAGAGTTCAATCAAAAGCTTTCATCCCTTGGCGCTCTCCCAGGAGAATCAAATTTCCCATATGGTGAAACCGTCCTTCTCGGATGGTGTTTTCCACAGAAGATGTATTGATTAAGAGCTCATAATTGAGTTTTGTATCCCCTGGTTCATGGAGCAGCTGCTGAGACAAAATAAAATTGAGATTTGTGGATAACTGATATCGTACAAACTCTTTCTCTTGCTCCATAAACATGGAGAGCATTCTTGTGAGTGTTCTTTGGGCCCCAAAGGAATGCATGGTGCCTAAAATGCCATGGCCAGCCTCACTGGCCGTGATCGCCGCTTTCAGCGCACCTAAAGTTCGAATCTCACCAATGACAATGAAATCAGGACTTTGCCTTAGAGCATCATGAATACCCATCTCAAACCCATTAAAGTCTGTACCCATCTCTCGCTGCGTTATGCGCCCTTGACCTTCGGGGTAGGTAAACTCCACGGGGTCTTCTAAGGTGATGATATGGAGCCTTTCTCTTTCCATAAGTTCCTTGGTTAAAGCTGCTAGAGTGGTGGATTTACCTGCACCGGTTTTTCCTACGATGAGGCTAAGGCCTTTCTTCTCAAGAATTCTTTGAGGCAAATGGTCTGGCAACCCAAGCCTATGTAAGGAAGGAATCTCTTCCTTAATGACCCGAACCACTGCACAATATCGACCCATGGACGTGAAGAAGTTTGCACGATATCTACCCTTTTCCTCAAAAGCCACATCCATCACCTGGGGTGGTCCCCCAATATATTCTTGAACAAATCCTGGAGGCCTTAAATAGGTCATGAACCTGACCATTTCTTCTTTGGTCATGCCATGGCTTACTTCCTTGAGCTTCCCATGAATGCGATAGACCACTTGCCGATTTTCTTGGAGAAGAACATCTGAAGCTTCCTGGCTTCGAGCTTCTCCTAGAATATATTGAAGGCGTCGATCCATAACTCTTGACTCTTTCTTGCTTGATTATAGAGCATGCTCTCCCCATTAATAACCTGAAGACCAGCTTCTGTACCAAATCGTAGGAAAGAAGAATGCATGGGTTCGTAATTTAAATCATATAAGATGGTATCTTGATGATATTGGGTGATCTCGATGGGCATTTCATCTTGTTGGATGTTCCCCAGTTTTGTGGCATTGATCACCAGGGCAAAGGGACGAAGATCTTTCACACTTGCCAAAGGCCGAATGGACAAGGCTTTGGGAAACTCCTTTCTTCTAGTTTCTGAGCGAAAAGCCATATGGATTCTTACACCCTGCTTTACCAACGCTGTATATACAGCTTTAGCAGCACCACCACTACCAAGGATCAGCACTTCTTTTCCACGAAGATCTACACGATGATCCTGGAGGGATTGGGCGAATCCATACACATCCGTATTGTATCCGATGCGCCATCCATTTTTGACCACCACTGTATTCACCGCCCCACATTCCAGCGCTGTGTGATCCAGTTCATGTATGTAACTGATGATTTCTTCTTTATACGGTTGGGTTACGTTAAAGCCAAGAATATTCTCCCTTGACAGTGTATCGATGAACTGCCGAATATCTTCCCTCGGCAGATCAAATAGTTCATAGGAAATCTCCAGCCGTTTCTTCTCGTAGAGACGTTCATGGATTTCTGGAGACTTTGAATAAGAAATTCTTCTTCCAAGTAGTCCTGTTCTTCTCAAAGTTTATGCTCCTTTCATGGGTTCTTTCTATCATTATATCCTCTACACCTAAAAATAAACAAAAGGGAGCTTCGCTCCCTTGTAAACTTTCTAAAAACAATTAC
>DOKV01000087.1 GCA_003510765.1 Clostridiaceae bacterium
CCGGACAAATAGAAGCGCAATGTACTCTTCTCTCGCCCCTAAGACCCCCACCAAAGTATGATCTTCATGAATAGCACCATGGAAAGTAAACCCTTCTTCTTGAACCATCACCACAGAGTTTTGAAGGCTTAGGGTACCTAAAAAAGAGGCGATGCCACGAGGATCACAGTCCTTAGCTTCCGTGGCCAAAAAGGTCTCTTGGATGAGCAGTAATGCTTCTTCAAGTTCTTTTAAAGATAATTCTCGAACAATCATAAGGCCTCCTAAAAAAGCCAAAAGGAAGACGCATGATTACGTCTTCCTTCTCAGTCCATGGTATTTAACTCTCTTTGGTCCAAGCTTTGGGCACCAACAATGCAATGATGGTGAAATGCTCTAACCTACCAAGCAGCATAATGAGGGATAAAAACATCTTGGTAAAATTGGAGTAATGGGCATAGGTCATGGAAGGTCCCACATCCCCGAACCCAGGGCCAATATTGTTGATGGTGGCTGCCACAGAAGAGATGCTACTGATCATATCTCCACCCTCCAAAGACACCACCAAGACCCCAAAGATAAAGATCACGAAATGCACTGCGGTAAAGCTGTTGACCCTAGCGATGACTTCATTTGGCACGATTTTTTTACCCACTTTGATGGGAATCATGGCCCTTGGATGAAAAATCTTAGAAATTTCACGCTTGATGAGCTTCAGCACAATGAGAATACGAATGACCTTCATCCCTCCGGCGGTGGACCCCGCAGAGCCTCCCACAAACATGAGGAAAAAAAGCAGCAGCTTACTAAAGCTAGGCCACACTTCATAATTCACTGTGCTAAATCCCGTGGTGGTGATAATGGACGCCACTTGGAAAAAAGATTCTCTAAAGGCTACAAAAATAGCCACATCCGATGTCCACAAAAGATTCCCCATGATGAGCACAATGGAAGCACCCACAAAGAAGAGATATAGTCTTAGCTCACGGTCTTCCAAAAACTCCTTGTACTTCTTTCGAAAGAACATGAAGTAGAGAGAAAAGTTGATCCCAGCTAAGACCATGAACACACTGGTGACAATTTGCACATAAGCACTGTAACTGGCTAAACTGTCATTTTTAGGACCAAAGCCTCCGGTACCCATGGTACCAAAGGTAATGACAAAGGACTCCAAAAGACTCACGCCCCCCAAAGTCAAAAAGAATACTTAAAGGAGGGTCATGGTAATGTAGGTTGTATAAAGAACTCTGGCGGTGTCTTTCATTCGAGGAACCATTTTCCCCGCCACAGGTCCAGGAGATTCTGCTTTGAAAATCTGTAGACTCCCCACCCCTAAAGCAGGTAGTAACGCCAGGGTGAAGACCAAGATTCCCATACCCCCAATCCAGTGGGTCATGGAGCGCCAAAATAGAATGCCCTTGTCTAAACCTTCCACATCTGCAATGACCGATGCCCCTGTTGTGGTGAACCCTGAGACGATTTCAAAAAAAGCATCCACATAGTGTGTCACACTGCCTGCTAAATAGAGGGGCAAAGATCCAAAGATGGAAATCATCACCCAACCAAGGGCCACAATGACGATACCATCTCTGGCTCGAATATGATCATGGGTCTTCTTCACAGAAATCATGGCCAGACCAAGAATCACCATCACCCCTAAGGTACTCATAAAAGGGAGCACTGCTTCCCCACCATGAGCCTGTGAAATAAATAATGCTGGAGACATCAAGAGGGCTTCAATAAGAAGAATCATCCCCAAGACTTTTACCACGATTCCATAGTTCACTTAAACGTCCTCTCTTTCCTGGTGTAAATAATTTTTTTAGACTCTCTGTATCTGCCGCTAGGGAAAAGACCACGATACGGTCATTGGCACGAATCACAGAAGTTCCCTTGGGTATGATGACTTCTCCTTGATGCACGATGGCCCCAATGATGATCCCTTTGGGTAGATTCAGCTCCATGAGAGGCTTATCCAAATAGGGCATATCTGGTGTGGCCACAATTTCTGTGACTTCTCCATCGCCGCCTAAGAGTAGCGATACAGAAAGCACCTTTCCACCACGTACATACTTCAAAATATTGGATGCTGTAATGTTCACAGGATTTAACGCTGCATCTATATCTAACTTATCAATGATTTTTGTGTAATTCTTTCGACTGACCTTGGCAATACACTTTTTTACTCCGTACTGCTTGGCCATGAGGGCCATGAGTAGATTTTGCTCATCAAACCCTGTGGAGCCAATGAAGGCATCCATCTGATCAATATTCTCTTCCTCTAAGATGTTCACATCAGTACCATCCCCATGGATGATCAGCACATGCTCCAAGAGTTCTGTGAGCTTGATGGCCCTGGTGCGGTCTTGCTCGATGAGGGTTGTGGACACCTTGGATGCTGATAACTCCTTGGCTAAGTAATAGCCTACATTACCTCCACCTAAAATCATGACATTTTCCACTTGGGTATGCCTGCCGATGAGTTTATGATTTTTACTGAGCTTTAGGAGTTCTTCTTCCTTCCCGATGATGTGTACCACATCTTCCGCCTGGATCTCTGTGCTCCCATTGGGGATGATCAGCTCTCCTTGTCTGGAGATGGCCGTGATGATGAGCTTTTGGAAATCTTCCAACTGAAAAAGTTTCTTCCCCACCAAAGAGCTCTTATAACTACATTTAAAGTCGATCATTTTTACGCGACCATCCACAAAATCTCCCGAGTAGAACATGACGTTCTTTAAGAGATATTTGGCAATGGAATTGGCTGTGGCAAGATCTGGATTGATGATGAGATCGATGCCCAGCTCATGGCGCACAAATTGAAGCTGCTCTGTATACTCAGGATTACGAATTCTCGCAATGGTACGGTCGCAGCCCAGTTTCTTGGCAAAGGTACAAATCACCGCATTGGTTTCATCATTTTCAGTGCACGCCACGATGATCTCATACTCTTCAATGTTCATTTCTTTGAGCATGGTGATGCTGATACCACTGGCCACCACCGTCAGTACATCCAAATGCTCATTGATATGTTCGATGACCTTGGCATCACTATCAACCAAAGTCACGTCCATGTTTTCTATCGTCATGGCTTCAGCAAGCTTGACCCCAAGCTTCCCTGCACCCACAATCATTACTTTCATAACGCCTCCATGTACTTGAATTAATAGAGTTATTGTACCATATTTTAAGAGAAAATCCTTCTTCTAACGAAAAAGCCATAGGCTTTCCTACGGCTTTCACACTTTGCTATTTTGAACTCTTATTCAAGGGTTTTATCGTACACTGGGAGCAGTATTTTTGTCAACAGTTCCTCACTACTTTGCACATCATTTGGACCATTGTAATACACTTCATAGCTGACTCCTTTGGCTTGTAATCCCTTCTCTTCCATGAATGTGCTCATGGCCCCATATACTTCATGGAGCCCCTCATAAGGTCCTCTATACATACAACTCACCACGGTGCTTTTTTCTAGTTCTCCAGGACAAAGATCTCCTTCTCCAGGCAGTAAATCCTCCACAGGAAAGCCCATCTCCACATCCAAATCTTGTAGATCCATGCCATAGTACGCCACAAAAGGCGGCCCTGT
>DOKV01000026.1 GCA_003510765.1 Clostridiaceae bacterium
AACTTAAATAAAACCACATGGGTAAACATTATAGTCCTCCTCTTTTTTATCGATATTTTAGCTATACTATAGCACTATGCCCTTTCCCGATTACTCATCCAGCGCATGAAGAATACTCATTCTAGAGGTGGCGATGAGCTTTTCTTTAGACCGTATACTCACATCCACCTTAGAATGCAGCTTGGATGTCTTCACTACTTGAATCTCCATGACAAAGTGGGCATCAATACCCAGCACTTCATAGAAGTCCGTGGAACACTTATCCAAACTACAGCTATAGTATTGGTTTTGTAGATGGGAGATGGCGGTCTTAGACATGAGCATAGAAAGCAGCCCTCTAGAGGCATTGCCCAATGGATCTAAAAACTCTGCGGTGATGACGCCATTATACAAGATGCGCCCTTCTCTTTTTTCCACGGTGAGGCTTCGGATGATCTTGTCTTCTATGGTATCTGTTTCCATGGGCTTCATGTGCCGCTCTTGAAGGGCTTTTAAGATATCTGTACGGGTGATGACCCCCACGAGCACCCCTTCTTCAGTCACTGGACACAACGGAAGATTCTCCCAGTCCATGATATGAGCCACATAAGACACGGTGGTTTTCGGGGTAATGGATAAGTGCACTGGCCGAAGCACATGTCCCACCCGATCACTGTCCTCTCTCCCTAGGGTCTCCTTGGGCGTAATGATGCCCTTGACTTGCATTTTTTCATCCACCACTGGAAATTTCTCATGTCCTGAGCGCTCAGACAAACGGATGTAGTCATGGATGGTTTCATGAACCTTTAAAGAATAGGGTTCCTTTTCAATAATATCTTTCACATAAGGAATGGTTTGCTTGATGAGGTTTTCTGAGATGCCTCGATTGATCATGGAAGCAGTGGTGAAAGTATCATAGGAGCAGGAGATGATGGGTAGTTTTAGACGATCTGCCAAAGCCACATTCTTCTCTGAAGCTTTGAATCCGCCGGTAATCAGTACACCTACCCCCATATTTAAGGCTTGGGTATGGACTTCGTCTCGGTTTCCTACAATGAGAAGCCCGCCCACCGTGAGGTATTTCTTCATGGCCTCCAAGGTCATGGCCCCAATGTTAAATCGATAGATGGTCTTCTCTACCCCTTCCTTACCACCTAAAAGCTCTCCATCCACGATGCGGAGGATTTCATTGTAGGTGATGGACTCAATCTTCTTCTCTTTTTCACTTTCCACACGGATGGTGCCAGTTCTGGGCAGGGTTTCTAGATACCCTTCTTCTTCCATGATTTTGATAGCTTTATACGCCGTGGCATCGCTGACGCCTTGGTCTTTGGCTAAGGTTCTCACAGAAAGCTTCGTTCCCAGCTGCATTTCCTTGATGGATTCCATGATGCGATCAATCTTTGCCATTATAGCCCTCCCTTTCGAAGTTCATCTGCGATTTTCTCAATTTTTCTAAGACGGTGGTTGACACCAGACTTCCCCACAGGAGGGCTGAGCATTTCTCCCAGCTCCTTTAAAGATTCATCTGGATACTCCAGTCTCAGCTCCGCCACATCCCGGAGGGGCCTAGACAAGCGCCCAAGGCCAATTTCTTTTTCAATGAGCTTGATGGATTCCACCTGGCGCACCGCAGCATTGACGGTTTTTGATAAATTGGCTGTTTCACAGTTCACCAAGCGATTCACATTGTTTCTCATGTCCTTGACAATGCGTACATTTTCAAACTCAAAAAGGCTATTGTAAGCCCCAATGATGGATAAAACATCCACAATTTGTTCTCCTTCTTTCAAATAGACAATATAGGCATTTTTACGCCCAATGACTTTGGCCGTGAGATTATAGCTGTTCACCAAATCTCTTAGCTCTTCTGCCAATTCCAAGGAGTTCACCACAAACTCCACATGATAGGCTTTCTCTGGATTGGACACGCTCCCCGCCCCTAAAAACGCCCCTTTGATAAAAGCTTTTTTTAGTTCATCAGAGTGGATCAGTTCTTTCCCAATGGAATAGTTGAGACCATAGGTACCTTCTTCTTCTTGCAAAATACCTGTTTCCAAAAGAAGTCCTCGAAGACCCATCTCCTCTGAAATCACAATGACATAGACATTGTTCTTCTTCAAAGACCCTGCTTTCTTCACCAAGAGACGCCCATGGATTTTCAGATGATCCTTGAGCAGCTTGAAAATAAATCTCGCTGTGGAAGGGTTTTCTGTGGTAATTTTAAAAGAAAGCTTTGCAGAGCCAAAGCTTAGAGTGCCTGAAAGGCGCATGATGGCAGACAAAAGAGAGAGGATTTCCTCTCGCTTCAAATCCGTATTTTTGGTTATCTCATTTTTGACCGTGGATGAAAATGACATACTATCACCTAAACCTGTTATATTTTTTTGCAGAAAATATTGAATTTTCCATGAGATTATCACTGAAATTAGTACAGTTTACCAGTTAATTATAACATAAGAGGTCCTCCTACACACAGCCTCCGGCTCTGGTTTTAGCAAAAAAGAAGGGCCACCGCTTGAACTTTAGCGCTCCCCTTCTATCCTAACCTTGTTTATTTCTTTTTTTCATCTTGTTGTTTTTTGGCTTGAAGCTTTCCAGATAAAGCCACATATTCTAGAATTCTCTTCTTGTCACTAACCAGCGTCTCTTCCAAGATGATTTCCATGAGTTTTTTAGACAACTTCTCTGCATCATGACGCACAGAGGACTCTCGGGGCTTGATAAAATCTCCTTGAATGAGCTTGAAAGGCTCTTCTTTGAACCCTTCATAATCGATCTCTACCTCAAACTGATTCATCCGATGATACTTCTCCCGAAGATGGTCATTGCGAATGGGCATATCATTGGCAAAGACATAATCCAACGGACCAATATCTCCATGGTCATACAAAGCTTTCAAATGGTCTGAGACTTTAAATCCACCGGTTTCCCCAGGCTGGGTCATGACATTGGCAATGTATATTTTACGACCCTTGCTTTTTTTAATGGCCTCTGGGACTCCCTTGACCAAAAGGTTCGGAATCACGGAAGTGTACAAGGATCCTGGCCCTAGGATGATGGCATCGGCTTGGAGGATTTCTGTTTTCACATCCGCTAAAGCTTCTGCATCCTCTGGCACGATATAAAGCCTTTTGATCTTTGCCCCTTCTTTAATACTCACATCTGGAATATGAGACTCCCCCACCACCAACTGACCGTTCTCCAGCACTGCATGAATTTTTATATTCTCCAGTGTCACAGGTAACACTTTTCCCGAAATTGCCAAAACACTGGCCATCTTTTGCACGGCATCTTCAAAGTTTTCAGATACCCCGTCCATGGCAGCCAAAAATAGATTGCCAAAACTTTGCCCCTTAAGACTCCCCTCTTTAAATCGATACTGCATGAGCTCTTCCATGAGAGGCTCTGTATTGGCCAAGGCCACCAGGCAGTTTCGAATATCCCCTGGGGGCAAGATGCCTAAATCTTCTCGAAGAATCCCAGAACCACCCCCATCGTCTGCCACAGTAACCACAGCGGTGACGTTATTGGTATAGTTCTTGATGCCCTTTAAAATGGTGGATAACCCAGTACCACCCCCGATGATCACCACCCGTGGCCCTTGAACCAAGAGTTTTTGATCATGAATGAGGCTACCGATCTCTCTCGAATCCATATTGAATTGAATGCGACCATCTTGGACCAAACTCATGAAGCTTTTGATCAGCTCCGCTGTGGACACGTACAAGATGGATGTACCCAAAATGAGTAGATAAAGATAGTAATAGCTATAGGCCATTTCTCCATATCGCCTGAAAATCAGTTCGATGACCGCGAAAATAATCAATGCTATACCCACGGTGCCTAGACCAAACCATCGTTTGATCCCCACCCCCATATTTAACCAATCTTTCATCTTCATTGTTTCCACCACAATTCCACTAATTTCTATTGTTTCTATAGACAAGATTATACCACATATCATCAAAAGAAGAAGGTTCCCTTGATCTTACCAAAGGCCCTTCTTCTCTCTATCTTTATAGTTCGTTCTTTATAGTTCGTTACCACAGCTTTTGCAAAATCTTGCATCTTCATCATTTAGCCCTTTGCAGCTTGGACAACGCACCATGATTTTCTCTTCTCTCTTTTCCTTAGCCGGCAATAAGTCCGTCTCTTCCAGGGCATCTTTCAGCATCCCCCCTGCCGCTTTGGTAAAGGGCGTAAGGTCTTCCCTGGCACGCTTTGGATCTAACACAAGGCCTGAACCTGCTGCACCCCTCGCCCCTATGTTCATAAGGATCGCACCTACAATGATGAGCACCATCCCAATAGGCGCATTGATAAAGGCGTCTTGACCACCACTGAAGGGATCATCTCCAAACCCTTGAAAAAAAGTAGATATAAATAGGATGAACCCCAAAAATATCAGTGCCATACCAATGTAATAGAGGCTCTTACGACCTTCTGAAATCTCTTTGGGATCTTTTTTCTCTTTCTCGTCCATGCCAGATCTCCTTTTATGCGAGAAGCATTTTAAGCTTCGTCCATTTCCTGCAACACTTCTTTGTACGCTTTCATAAATCCATGGTTGTTTTCCATGGTGGAGATGGATACACGAATATGACCTGGGATCCCTAGGAATCCACCGGGTCTGATGATGTATCCTTTCTTCATGAGTCTATGGAAAATATCCATGTCATCCCGTTTGGTATCCCATAAAATGAAATTGGCATCGGTGACCACATAAGGAAGTCCCATGGCCTCAAGTTCTTTATAGAAAAACTCTTTTCCCTTGGTGTTTTCAGCCACCACTTCACCTAAGAAGGCTTCATCCTTAAGGGCCGCCACTGCAGCCTCTTGAGCAAACAAGTTCACATCAAAGGGATCCACCACGCGGTAGAAATATCCAGCCAGTTCTTCATTAGCAAAGCCATAGCCCACTCGTAAAGAAGCCATGCCGTATGCCTTGGAGAAGGTACGGAGCACGATGAGGTTCTTATAGGCATCTAAATAACCGGTAGCATCAAAATAATCTTCTCTTGTGACATACTCCCTATAGGCTTCATCCACGATGATCATAACATCTTTTGGTACTTTGGCAATGAATCCTTCAAAGGCTTCTTTCCCGAAGGAAGAACCCGTTGGGTTGTTGGGATTACAAAGGTAAATGATCTTGGTCTTTTCTGTGATGGCCTTTTCCATGGCATCTAACTCGATGGTAAGGTCTTCCATGGACGTCTTCACCACCGTAGCCCCCATGAGCAATGCATTGTCTTCATACCGAGAGAATGAATGAGCACCCATGATGATTTCGTCACCCTTTTTAAGGAAGGTGGATGAAATGACTTTGATCAAAGAATCTGATCCTCCACCGATGAAAATCTCCGCCATGGGACGACCAGTTCTTTTGGACAACTCTTCTCTTAAGCTATAAGAGCCAGAATCTGGGTAGAGGCTGATGTCTAATAGCGTTCTTTCAATGGCTTCCTTGACCTTAGGACTTGCACCCATGGGGTTTTCATTGGACGCCATCTTCACTACAGTGTCTAGCCCCAGTTCTCTTTTCACCTCAGATATGGGTTTCCCCGCCACATATCTTTTCATGGACAGAATTTCTTCTCTTACTTTGTATTGCATGTTTTTCCCCCTCTTGAAATCGTATACTCTCATGATACCCCATCTCCATGCCTCAATCAAGGAGAAGACTTTAGAAAGAAGGGTTCATTTTTAGGCAAAAAAAAGAAGAGCACCCCACTTGAAGTCACTCTTCTTTCTACTGATATTTTATGATCTAATCTTCTCCCACGATGAGCACTTCTGTGCACAGCTCCACATTAAACTTATCCATCACGGTGGATTGGATGTAGCTAATGAGATTGAGTACATCTCTTGCTTCTGCATGATCTTTGTTGATGACAAAACCACTATGCTTTTCAGAGACTTGCGCACCACCTACTTGATAGCCCTTTAAACCTGCATCTTGAATGAGCTTGCCTGCATAGTGACCCGTGGGTCTTTTAAAGGTACTCCCTGCAGAAGGAAACTCTAGAGGTTGGCGATCTTCACGTCTTTTGGTCAAATCCTCAATCTTCTCTTTGATCTCTTCCTTTGAGCCTTTTTCCAGGGAAAGGACTGCATCCAGTACCACATAGTTTTTGGTCTTGATCACGGAGGTGCGATACCCCAGCTCCAAATCTTCTTTTTTCACAGTCATCACCTGGAGTTCTGGCGTAATGACTCGAACTTCTTTCAGTACGAAAGACATTTCTCCATCATAGGCCCCAGCATTCATGAAGACAGCGCCGCCTAAAGTTCCTGGAATCCCACAAGCAAATTCAAATCCTGTGAGTCCTTCTTCGTAAGCACGGGTAGAGATGTCTTCTAAAAGTGCGCCACACTCTACGGTGATTTCTGACCCCCGCACGTGAATCCCCGAAATTCTATCCGTCTTGATGACAATACCACGAATGCCTCCATCTTTTACCAAAAGGTTAGAGCCATTCCCAATGAGAAATGTGGGAATCTGCTGGGTACTTATATAGTTCATAATCTTTACGAGTTTATCGACGGAATCAGGCATGACTAATACATCTGCTCTTCCACCTATTTCAAACCATGTATGATTTTTCATTGGTTCATCTAGTAATATCTCCTCTTTGGTGAGGATGGATGCCAATGCTTCATAGGCATACAAATATTTGTTCATTATCCGTTCTCCTTACAGTTCATTCCATCAAGCATTATACACAAAATGCCCTAAGAAATAAATAGAAAAGGCAAAAACCTTGAAAAGTTTTCAGAGTCATAGGCTTTTTCTCATCTTTCTCTCCTTCTATCTTACCTTAAATCTACAGAAAAAGGTGAAAATTTCATGACAAGGATGCGCCAAATTACTGCTTTTCTCCATGGAAATATTTCCGAATGCTCCGAGCCGTTTCTTCATCAATCCCTGGCGTTTTGGAGAGTTCTACCAAGGAAGCTTGTCTAATGGCCTCAATAGATCCAAACTTTAGCATAAGATTCTTTCGCCTCTTGGCCCCCACTCGGGGAATGTCTTCCAAAATAGAGTGCAGCGTTCTTTTGTCTCGAAGGGTTCGGTGATAGGTGATGGCAAAACGATGGACTTCATCTTGAATTCTTGTGAGTAGATTCTTGGCCTCTCCTCGTCCCTTTAAGCTATACTCCACACCTTCATAAATGATGCCTCTGGACCGATGGGCCTCGTCCTTTACTAGCCCTATGATGGGAATCTCCAGGTTTAAGTCCCGCAAAACCTCTTTGGCAATATTCACCTGGCCCTTGCCTCCATCCATGATGAGAAGATCCGGGAAGATGGAGAACTTGCCTTGAGTATATTCTAGCTTCCTCTCCTGTATTTCCATCACTTCTTTCAGGCCCCGTTGGAATCTCCTGGTTAAGATCTCCCGCATGGAGTCATAATCATTGGCACCTTTGACCGTTTTGATTTTAAAACGCCTATAATCACTTTTCTTAAACTTACGCCCTTCGTAGACGATCATGGTCCCCACAGAGTCCACTCCTTGAATGTTGGAGATGTCAAAGGCTTCCATGCGTTCTGGTAAATCTTCTAGCTCAAGAAGGGTGGCCAGTTCTTCTAAAGCACGCATATTTTGGTCATATTCACTAAGGATCTTCTCTTTAAATTGTTCCAAGGTGGCTCGAGCATTGCTTTCCGCCAAGGAGAGCATGTTGAGCTTCGGTCCTCTTTTAGGGGAGAGAAGCTCCACACCTTTACCTCTTCGCATCTCTAGCCATTCTTTTAGTATGGGATCTTCCACCGGGAGCCTGGTGTAGATATTTTTAGGTACAAAGGCCGTACCACTATAATAGCTCTTCATGAACTCTTCCAAGAGTACTTGGTCTTCTTCTTTGGCAAAGCTCTTCAAAATATGATGTTCTCTACCCATGAGTTTTCCATCACGTACAGTGAAGACCTGTACCGATACATCTTCCTCATCTTTGAACAGTCCAATGTAATCTTCATCATGAATTTTTCCCGTGAATACTTTTTGCTTTTGAACAGTTTTTTCAATGGATAAAAGCTTGTCACGAAGCTTCGCTGCTTGCTCAAAATCCAGTGCCTCCGCAGCTTTCATCATGTCTTCTTTCAAGGACTTTTTCACCACCACATCTTTGCCTTCCAAAAGCCTGATGATGTCTTCAATCATGAGTCCGTAATCCTTCTTATTGATATACCCAGCACAGGGGGCTTTACACAGTCCCAAGTGATAGTTCAAGCACGGTTTTTGAGGTGCCCCCATCTCCAAGATGACTCTTTTACAAGTGCGAATGGGATAGATTTTTTTGATGGTGTCTAAGGTTTCATGCACCGCCGTCACATCCGTATAGGGCCCAAAATAGCGATTGCCATCCTTGGCATAGGTTCTTGTGACATAAACCCTTGGAAAATCTTCGTTGGTGGTGATCTTTATAAAGGGAAAATGCTTGTCATCCTTTAATAAGACATTGTACCGAGGACTGTATTTCTTGATGAGATTCATCTCCAAGATCAGCGCTTCCATCTCACTGTCCGTGAGAATATACTCAAACTCCACCACCTTACTCACCATGATTCGGGTTTTCTCCGAGTGGTTTTTGGTGTTTTGGAAGTAAGACTTCACACGTTTTTTAAGACTCTTCGCCTTGCCCACATAAATGATCTCACCCAATTCATTTTTCATGAGATACACGCCAGGTTCATCCGGGAGTATACCTAATTGATACTCAAAATCAAACACTTTATCACCTATTATTCATATACCAAGTCATAAGTTCTGCTGCAATGGAGGCTGCTTTCTCAATGCCTGAGCCGCCATCAATGACCACCACCGCAATGGCAATCTTAGGGTCTTCAAAGGGCGCAAAGCCTGTGAACCAAGAGTTCACCACATTAATACTTTCTCCACTGGTCAAGAGATATCGATCCTCTGCGGTTCCTGTTTTCCCCGCCCCACGAATATCTGCCAACATGTTCATATTGGGATGGTTACTGCTGTCCACGTTGTTTTTCATATAAGCCTTCACCCGATGAGCTGTGTCCACTGAGGCTACACTCTTATATAAGGTGGGATCATATTTTTCTTTGGTGGTTCCATCATATCGTAGAATGGAACGCACAATTCTTGGGGTCATGAGGTCCCCATCATTGGCAATGCCTGAGGTGACCATGGCCATTTGTAAGGGCGATGCTGCAACACCGTTTTGCCCAACGCCTGAAGAGGCCAAGGCACCTTCTTCTTCCTTTTGGAAAGGCGTCACTTGAGATTTTCCCGTATAGAGGAAAGGCGCTTCCAGCACTTCATTAAAGCCAAAACGCTCTGCCACTCCAGCGAGGACATTCCCACCAAGCTCTATGGCTAGAGAGCCAAACACCACATTGGAGGACACGGCAAAGGCCCTTTGAAGATCGATGCGACCATGTTTGATGCCATTGATGTTGGGGAGGTTTTGTCCGTTTTGTACCACCAGAACCCCTTCATCCACAAAGGTCCTGGTATCCACATCCTTGAGTCTTTCTAAAGCTGCCAAGAGGGTAATGATCTTAAAGGTAGACCCCGGAGCATAAGCCCCTTGGGCTGCTTGGTTGATGAAAACCCCATCATCATAGTTTTTTTCGTTGAGCTTTTCAAAATCTTCATTCAATCGATTGGGGTCATAGCTAGGTCGATTGACCATGGCTAAAATTTCACCAGTTTTAGGATTCATGGCCACAAGAGAGCCTTTCTCCCCCAGCTCATCACCAAATAAATCATAAGCCCGCCATTGAAGCTCTTGGTCTAAGGTGGTGACCACACTATTGCCTTCTTTACTTCGATGCAAAATGGAGGCAGGATTTCTCAAAAGTTCTTCCAAGGAATCCCTGGTGAAAGAATAGGTAAATTCATCAGTCATAAGCACCTCATCCATGGCATGCTCTAGCCCTGTGCGAACCGAACCCATCTCGTAGCCAAGCACTTGAGCAAAAGCTTCTTTTCCCGCGTAGCTGCGTACCTGCTTATTGCTAGAAACGCGCTCACTGGAGGATAACACCCGCCCATGTCGATCAAAGAAGGTGCCCCGTAGAATTTCATTTCGTGCCACTTGCATGCGGACATTTCCTGGCTTTTTCGCAATTTCTTCTGCCATGACGGACTGAAAGTAGAGCATATACCCCATGATGCCCACAAAGAGCATCAAAATCACAGCGGAGATGATCTTAATATTTTGATTCAAAGCTTTTTTTCTCTCTTGTTCAGTCAATTAAACCGCCTCCTCTGAAATTTTTTGGATGATGCCCAAGCTAAAGAACACCGTAAGCATGGAAGTACCTCCATAACTGATCAGTGGCAGTGTAATCCCTGTAAGGGGAATCATATTCAGCACCCCACCAATGATGACGATGACTTGCATGGCAATCATCACTGAAAATCCCACGGCCAAGAGGGATGTGAATGCAGAATGTGCTTTCAGCGCACTTCGAATGTTTCGATAGAAGAGGAGAAAATACAAAATCAAAATGCCAAAGGCAAAGATCATGCCCAGCTCCTCCACAATCACCGCAAAGATGTAATCAGACTCTCTCACAGGAATGTGCTCTGGAGAACCAAAACCCAGGCCTCTGCCAAACAATCCACCCGAAGCCATGGCATAAAGACCTTGCACAATTTGATAGCTCTCATTTTGGGCATAAAGCCAAGGATCTCGCCAAATCACTACACGGTTTCGTATATGAGGGAATACATAGTAACTCAGTACTGCACCAAGGGAGCCCAGCGCTGTGGCTGCCAGCACATACTTCACTTTGGACGTGGTTGCATAAATCATGGCCAGTGCAATGAAGGCAAAAATCATGGCAGATCCCAAATCTCTTTGTAGAACCATGAACCCTAAGGATATGGCCACAATGATCCCTGGCTCAATGAGGGACTTGAGATTTTTAAAGCTCTGAAGACTACTAGCCAAATAAAACACAAAGAAAATCTTCCCAAACTCAGAGGGTTGAAAAGAAATGAATCCAAGATCCACCCAGTTTTTCGCCCCAAACCGTGTTTCCCCGATGAACGTAGCCATGGCCATAAACACCACAGTGCCCACCAAGTATAGATACCGATACTTCATGAATCGCTTCAAGTCTGGCAAAATGATCACCAAGGAGATGAAAGCACTGATGCCCATGATAAACCAGAGCACCTGACGTACCGCTGTAGCTGGATTTAATCGATAAAGCACTGCAATGCCAATGACTGGGAGCACCGACACAAAGGTCACCAAAAATTTATCCCCACTGGTGAAAAACTTGTTGATGACAAAATGGGCATAGGCAATGAGCACACACATCACCCCAGCCATCATCAGTGCACCCACATCAAACACTGGCTGAATGTAGGCAATATTAAAAAATAGCCCAAAGGTCAATAAAAAGATGGGCACAAGCATCCGAATTTTCTTATCTCTCATGGTGCCTCCTAAGACCCTTTTACTTTCAGGGCCAAATTTCCTACTTTGATCACGTCATTTTTCTTCAAATAGGTTTTTTGGGTAAGCTTTTTCCCATTGAGCAGGGTGCCATTGGTAGAGCCCTTGTCTTCCAAGACAAATCGTCCTTCATGAGGGAAAATGCTAAAATGTGTACCAGACACATAAGGATCCTCTAAAACCACCGTATTTTCCTCTTTGCGCCCAAAGGTTGTCTCTTCTTTCAGATGAAACATGCCCCCTTCCTTCAGGGCATAGTTCTCTCCCTTTTGTACCACTTCAAGTCTTAAGGTTTTTTGTGCCAATGGATCCTCCCCCATGTCTTTGGACATGAGTAGTAGGGACCGAAGAATGATATAAAATAAAATTATGACGAAAAAGCCTGTGAATACCAAGCCGATGAGTCTTTCAAATTCCATAGGAACCTCCTTTTAGTACATGCTTTTTTCTCTATTTTACTTGGGAATCATTAACAAACTTTGAAAACGCACTGAATTTCCGTTGGGTCTATTATACCAAAGCCACC
>DOKV01000021.1 GCA_003510765.1 Clostridiaceae bacterium
GAAAGGCAATGCCTCTAGGTGGATCTTTTTGTGTTTGAAGGCATAGAGGATTAGGAGGGGAGAAGTTCTGTTTTTTTCTTTAAATACAAGCAAATAAGAGGATTGTGGTTTATAATAAAGAGAAGAGTAATTCTGTGGAGGCTATTGAAGATTATATGAAAATTGAGTGGAACAAAAAATACAATACCATAGCTGTATATGCCTTTATCGTCATAGCATCATCAATTCTATTTTTTCTCATCATGTCGGGATTAGAAAGCTTTTCTCGAGCCCTTAGTGGATACATTTCCATCTTATATCCCTTCATTTATGGATTCATCATTGCCTATGTCATTAATTTTCTTATGAATTTTGCTGATCGGCTGCTGAGTAAAACACCGTTGAAAAAACCAGAGCTCTATCGGATGAAAAAAGGGTTGTCTCTATTTCTGGGCTACCTTATGGCCCTGGCATTTTTGGCTTTATTCTTTGGCTTTATTTTGCCTCAATTGGTGGCAAGCATCACCGGATTTGTGATGGAAACACCTAAATACATCACGAATATCACAGAATTCATTGAAGACTTAAACAATCGGTATACATTAGATCCCAGAGTGGTGGACTTTCTCACACAGCGATGGGAAGAGCTCAGTGTCACCCTCAACAACATCATCCGAGATATTTTACCTGCTACCGTGAATTTTATCCGTAATACGGCCACCTCCATTTGGAATGTGTTTTTAGGCATCATCATCTCCTTGTATCTTCTCAGCGATAAAAAGAAGTTTATTGCCACAGGGAAGAAAGTGCTCTATGGTCTATTCCATAAGAACCATGCGGACAAGGCGTTAGAACTTCTCACAAGAACACAACGGATTTTCAGTCAATTTTTAGTGGGCAAAGTCCTAGATTCCATCATCGTGGGGATGATTTCCTTTGTGATGTTATCCATCTTTAAAATGCCCTATACGGTACTGATCAGTTTTATCATCACTGTGACCAATATCATTCCTTTCTTTGGACCTTTCATAGGCGCAGTGCCTTCGTTTATCATCATCTTTTTTGTGTCCCCCGTACAAGCCTTATGGTTTTTGCTCTTTATATTCATACTTCAACAAGTAGATGGCAATTACATTGGGCCTAAGATTCTTGGAGAATCCTTGGGCATCTCTTCTTTTTGGATTTTGTTCTCTATTTTGGTGGCTGGAAAGTTCCTAGGTCTCATGGGACTCATCGTGGGTGTGCCCATCTTTGTACTCCTCTACTCCATTGTGAAAGAATATGTGGAAGCAAAGTTGAAGAATAAAAATATGCCCGTGGAGACCACGGCTTATGAGCCTGTAGGCTATGTGGATGTGAAGAAGGAATCCAAGTAATAGAATAAGTTCTAGACCTCTTTGGGGATGTTTTGTGCAAAACCTCTAGAGGTCTTTTCTTTGTGAAGGATACCTGGAAAAAGGAATCCCTAGGAAGCTAGCCTTGACAAGGAATTTATAAATAAGTAGAATCAGAGAATACTTGAGTAGCAATCGTTAAACAAAGAGGAGACAAGATAACATTGGCGAGTTATTTGGTGAAAAGGGCCTTCAACAACAATGCGGTGTTGGTCAGTGAAGGACAAAGTGAATATATTCTCATTGGGAAAGGCATCGGCTTTAATAAGAAAAAAGGGTCCATGATCATGGCTTCAGATGAAATTGAACATGTCTTTATTCAAGTAGATGAAAAAAGCAAACCTCAGTATGAGCAGCTTCTAGATCAAGTGGATGAAAAAATCCTCAAAGTGGCAGAGGAAATCATTGCCATGGCGGAGGCAGATTTAGGAGAAAAGCTTCATAAAGACATTCATTTGGGCCTCATTGATCACATCAACTTTGCCATGAGTCGAATCAAAGAAGGCATTTCCATCGTGAACCCTTTTTTGCTGGAGACCAAGATGCTTTATACAAAAGAGTTTGCCATAGCTCAAAAAGCGGTGGCGCTATTAAAAGAGCAGATGGCTATGGAGATTCCAGACAGTGAAATTGGCTTCATCACTTTTCATATTCATGGAGGAAGAGGTGGCGCAAAGAAAGAAGAAGCCCTTTCTTATGTGAAGGCTATGAGTAAGGTGATTCCTTACATCGAAGATAAACTGGGCAGGGACTTTGAAGAGGGCTCCTTTGACAGTGTGCGTTTGGTGGCCCACCTGCGTGGACTTATTGATCGGTGTACCCGGGGAGAGACCATTGAGAATCTTCTCCTGGATAGAATGAAAGAAGAGCTTCCCTTCGAGTATAAAATTTCTGAGAATATAGGCTTGATTTTACAAAAAAACATTGGTATAGTAATTCCAGAAAATGAAATCGGGTACATTGCCCTGCACTTATATAAACTTCAACAACATAAATAACTGTTCCGTGTAACTGATTCGATCAGGCATGAGTTGATACAGAGACTAAAAGGTGCTCCTTTTTTGGGGAGAGCTTTAGCTTTGTATGAATTCATGCCTTTTTATTTGCCCTAGATCCGATTTCAATTAAAAAAAAGAGGAGGAACTCTCATGAAAACAAAAAAACAATCTGGTGGATTTTTTGCGGTGCTGCAAAAGGTCGGCAAATCTCTTATGCTCCCAGTATCGGTACTCCCTGCGGCAGGCCTTATGGTGGCCTTGTCTAGAATCATTGAGCAGCTAGCAGGTCCAGAACTTTTGGCCAGCAATGCGGTGCTGGATGTCTTTGTCAAAGTTCTTTTCAGTGGTGGACTCATAGTTTTTGAAAACTTGCCCTTGATCTTTGCGGTGGGTGTAGCCATTGGTTTCACTGCGGGAGAAGCTGTATCAGGCCTCGCCGCTGTGGTGGGTTATGTGGTCCTTATAAAAGTACTAGACATCATGTCTCTTGCACAGAACCTGGTAGACCCCATCAACATGGGTGTCTTTAGCGGGATCATCATTGGGATCATCGCGGCTAAAATCTATCAGCGTTACTATAAGACCAAGCTTCACCCCGTACTGGGCTTCTTTGAAGGAAAGAGGCTGGTACCCATTTTGATGGTGGTGGTGTCCATTCTTCTTGGGGTGGTACTTGGATTTATCTGGCCGCCCATCCAAAATGGCATCAATGCCCTGGGACAAATGGCCATCGATGCCGAAATTTTTGGCTTTAGACTTGGTGGTGCCATCTATGCCTTTGGCAATCGAGCGCTGATTCCAACGGGTCTTCATCATGTATTTAAGACCCCTTTTACTACCCAGTTTGGGACCTTTGTGGCTGCCGATGGACAAACCTATGTGGGCGAAATTGCAAGATTCTTTGCTGGAGATCCAACGGCAGGTGCCATCACCGCAGCGGAGTATCCTTTGAAGATTTTTGGTCTACCTGCGGCGGCTTTGGCCATTTATCTCCGTGCACTCCCTAAAAACAAGAAAGCCATAGGTGGGGTGATGCTCACTGCGGCGTTAACCTCCATCATCACAGGAATCACAGAACCCATTGAGTTTGCCTTTATGTTCGTGGCGCCCATTCTCTATGTGGTACATATTTCCTTGGCTTTTGTGGGCGGGTTACTGATGAATCTTTTCCAAGTGAGACTCACAGAAACCTTCACCTCGTCCCTCATTGACTATGCGGTGAGCATCACCACGGGCAATGCTGGAAACCCTTGGGCACTACTTCCAGTGGGCCTTGTCATTGGTACGCTATACTTCCTAGCCTTCTACTACCTCATTAAGAAACTGGATCTGAAAACCCCAGGACGAGATGTGGAAGAAGGTGCCAAGGCGGCAGTTCCAGTGACAGAAAAAGCTGTGGAAGTATTAAAAGCTCTTGGTACAGAGAAGAATATCGTGGCCATTGATGCTTGCATCACAAGACTTCGTTTAGAAGTGAGAGACACGAAGAAAGTTGATAAAAACCGCTTGAAAGCACTGGGCTCTCCTGGTGTGTTAGAAGTGGGCACAAGTGGAATTCAGGTCATCTTTGGTACGGAAGCAGAAGGGCTAAAAGATGAGATTAAAGTACTCATGGAGAATCCAGAAACGGTAAAGCTTGTGGAAAAGACCTCTCTAGAGGATGAGCATAGAGCAGTAGCCACAGGCCAAGAAACGCTTATGGCCGCACCTGTAAAGGGACAGATGTTAGATCTTAAAGAGGTGCCTGATGCACTGTTTTCAGAAAAGATGATTGGGGATGGGTTTGCCATGGACCCCATGGAAGGCATCGTGGTTTCTCCTGTAAAAGGAGAACTGGCACATATTTTTGATACCAATCATGCCTTGGCTTTCATCACAGAATCTGGACTAGAAGTCCTCCTTCACATTGGTATTGATACGGTGAAAATGGAAGGTAGAGGATTCAAGAGGCTGGCTACGCCAGGACAAAAGGTGGACATTGGGACACCGCTCATGGAAGTGGACTGGGCTTTGGTAAAAGAGGAAGCGAAATCTTCCATCACAGAAGTAGTGGTGACCAATATGGATGTGGTCAAAGACATGAACATACTACGAGAAGGAATGGTAGAACCAGGCCTTGAAGTGCTGTCCGTGAGACAGTAAAGATCAAAAAGTATTTTCATACTATGGGCAGCGCTCTTTAGGATTTCTAGAGAAGAGCGCTGCCTTTTTCATGGAAAAAGAAAAGTCATAAAAAAGGATTCAAGGTGCCATGAAGAAAGTTTGAGCATTCTTCATGGTTTTGTTACGGGGAGTTTGTTTTCTACTGATACCATAAGAAACCATAAGAAACAATTAAAACCATGGAAAAAGGAGGAAGGACCCGTGGAAAATGTAGTCATTGTGGTGGCGAAGAACAGCGTGCCTGAGGTGATAGAAGCCTTGAAAGATCAAGGTTTTCTTGAGAAAGATATCAATATCGTGTTGATGAAAGGTAGTTCTATAGAGCCCTTAGAAGAAGCTGTGGGCAAAGAACAGGTGAAGGAAGTGACGGGGGAAGCAAGTAAGGAGTACGGCCCAGAGGAAGACTTTGCCTTAGGAATGGGTGCTGTTTCAGGTATTCCAGGAACTCCGATGCTTGGTGCTGGACCCATTGCTGAAGGCATTCGCAACTTGCTTAGAGGAAAAGAGCTTCAGGTTGAGGAGGTACTTCTTCAGTATACAAAGGACAAAGGAAAGTTTCAGGACATGGAAAATGCCCTGGGACAAGGAAAAGTCTTGCTCATCTTAGAAAAAGGCATAGTGGAAGAAAAGATCCTTGAAAAAATCCTGGATGATCTAGAGGTAGTGAAGCTGCCTTAGCATTGAAGGGAAAAGGAAAAGAAAAAGTGCCCAAGGAAGCGATGAAGCTTTTCTTGGGCACTGAGCTTTAAGAGGTAAACATCTTGGGATACGTTTTTTGAAACCATTGAAGGATGGTCACAAGAAGAACTTTGAGGACTCCTGCTAAGGGGACAGCGATGAGCAGACCCACCAGGCCCCAAAGAGCACCCCCTATGAGGAGGACAAAGATGATGAGGGCTGGATGGAGGCCAACACTATGACCAACGATTTTCGGGGAGATGACGTTACTTTCGATTTGTTGGATGATGATGAAAGCAGCGATGACCCAAAGGGCTTTCCACGGATCTGTGGTCAAGGCGATGAATACGGCGGGAATAGCGCCTAGGAAGGGGCCAATATAGGGGATGAGATTTCCTACACCTGCAAGGAGTCCTAGAATCAGCCAGTATTCCACGCCTAAAACAAGCAGGGCTATGGAGCTTAGGATGCCAAGGATAAAGGCGACCAAGAGTTGTCCTCTAATGAAGCCCCCAAGGACGTCATCTATTTTATCCGCTAGAGGGAATACCCATGGCTGGGCTTTGGGCAGCACTGCTTTCTTGGAAAGGTCTGCGATTTTGTCGCCATCTTTCATGAAGTAGAAGGTGATCACTGGAATGGTCACCACATGGACAAGGTTGGAGGCAAAGGAGCCAAGTCGTGTGAAAAGAGATCCAGAGGATCTAAAGAGCCAGTCGGTGATGGCTTCCACCTCAATGTTAAAATAGGCAAGGGCATCTTCAAAGGTGGTGGGCAGGTTGAAATCAAAGGCAAGAGTTTCTTGGTACCAGGTGGTGAACCGAGCATACCAATTTTGGCTGAGCTCTGGCAAGGTATCCATTAAGCGAGTGATTTCATTGACCATCATGGGAAAAAATACAAAGGAAAAACCCGTCAATGCCAGAATCAGCCCGACAAAAATGATGGCGGTGCTTTGCACTCTTGAGAGCCTTAGCTTCATGAGCATGGTGACCAAAGGGTTAAAGGCATAGGCAAAAACCCCTGCAACGATAAAGGGGGTAAGGATGGGAAAAAGAATGGCTTGGTTCTTCAGGATCCACCATAATACAAAGATGCCTAAAAGAAGAAAAAAAGTAAGCTTCATCTGTGGGATGCCAAATCGGAGTTTTTTTCCATCGGGCACCTTTGTGTTGCCAATTTGCAACAGGTAATAGATGATGAGTGCTAAAAGTATCAAGAGACCAACGCCAATGAGGGTTTCCAGTGCGGTGCCAATGCCAATAGAAGAAAGCACAAGAGTCGGGAGAGAGTCATTCATGTCATCACACTCCATTTCAATTCTCTGTTCAAAGTTTTCTTTACTTTACCATAGGTTCTTTAAAAATAGATGAATTATATAGGAGATTTCCATACGATTGCCCAGAAAGTATCAGCGTCCTTGGTGAAGATGAAAAAGATGCCATCTAATTGATAAATATACAATAAATTAAATGATTATTGTCAAAATTCAGACGTAAATCCCTGAAAGCGTTGAAGTAATATTCTTTATACCCGGATTATTCAAC
>DOKV01000025.1 GCA_003510765.1 Clostridiaceae bacterium
CATCCTTCCAAGGAGATGACGATTATTGGAGTCACTGGAACCAAAGGGAAGACTACAGTGACACACTATATGAGGGATTTACTGGAAGGGTTTGGGGTATCCACGGGGCTCATTGGCACAGTGGGCATGTTTTATGGGCATCAAAAAGAAGAAACCATAAATACAACTCCTGAGAGTTTAACCATTCAGCGAGTATTAAGGCAGATGAAAGAGGCTGGGGTAACCCATGTGGTGATGGAGGTTTCCTCCGGAGGACTCATGATGCATCGCGTAGACCATGTGGATTTTGATGTGGCCATATTTTTAAATTTGACCAAAGACCATGTGGGGCATAGGGAGCATCCCACCTTTGAACACTATCGTGATGCCAAAGCCAAACTCTTCCACATGGCAGATGTAGCCATTCTAAACGAAGATGATCCCCATGGGGCCTATATGGCAGATAAAGCAAAGGGGCTAGTAAAGACCTTGTCTTTGCGAAGGCAAGAGGCGGACTTTACAGTTGCTCATGTGGAAGAGTATGGGGATATGCAAAAAATGGGATCCACCTTCATGCTGACTTATGAAGGGATCAGTGAAAAATATCAGCTGCCTTATCCCGGGCGATTTAATGTATATAATGCAGGAATGGCCATAGCAGTGCTTTTACATATGGGTTTTTCTGGAAGAAACATCGCTATGCAGCTACATAAGGTAAAGGTGCCTGGTCGGTTCCAATTGCTGGAAGGGATGCAAGATGTCGTAACCATACTGGATTACGCCCATAATGAAGTGGCGTTAACCAGTCTTTTAGAAACAGTGAAGAACTTTCATCCCCGTAGCATGTTCATTGTCATAGGTTCTGTGGGGAATAGAACTTATGAGCGACGAGAAGAACTGGCGAGAGTGGCTGCGGCCTATTGCCAAGTGGTCATTTTTACAGAAGACAATCAAGACCGAGAAGATCCTCGAAAGATCGCTGAAGAAATGGCTGGTTACATCAAAAGTCAACCGTTGACGGTGGTGGTGGAGCCGAATCGTCGGGAGGCCATTAAGTATGCAGTATCTAAAGCGCAACCAGGAGATGTGATTGTGCTGGCTGGTAAGGGACATGAAGATTATAATTTGGTTCATGGAGAAAAGGTGCCCTACAGCGATGAAAGCGCTTTTTATAGTGTTTTAGAGGAGCTTCACAAAAGACTTCCTTTGGGAAAGTAAAATGTATGAATTTATGGTAGGAGTTGAAAAGGAGAGCGGAGGTAGCTCTTTGTAGGTTATGAAAGAAAAAGTGCTAGGAATTGTTGGCGGCATGGGTCCAGAGGCCAGTGCCAGGCTGTATATGAAAATCATCAAAGCAACGAAAGTGAAAAAAGATCAGGACCATTTTCGACTGATCATTGATAGCAATCCTAAAATTCCAGATCGTACCAAGGCCATCTTAGGACAGGGGGAAAGCCCTGTGCCTGAAATCATTGCCACGGTAAAGAACTTAGAGCGCATGGGCGTGGATCTTGCCTGTATTCCTTGTATCACCTCCCATTACTTCTACGAAGACATCCTTCGTGATACCAACGTGGAAATCATCCATGCACTGAAAGAGCTCAAGACGTACATTGAAACCCAGTATCCCGGTGTCAAGAAGATTGGCATATTGGCTACTACAGGTACTATGTCCACAAAGATTTTTGATACTCATCTATCGGGGATGGACATCCTTTATCCTGATATAGAGATTCAAGAAACCCATGTCATGGAAGCCATTTATGGAGAAGGTACAGGAATCAAGTCTGGGGTGACAGAGGGGCTCCCTGTGGAAAAGCTGATCTATGCGGGAGAACATGTCATTGGGAAGGGTGCAGAGCTGGTGGTATTAGGGTGTACAGAAATAGGTTTGGTTCTTCAGGGAAACTCCTTAACGAAACCAAGCGTAGATCCTATGGATGTCATGGCATTGGCTATGGTGAGAAAAGGAAGATCTTCTGTGTAAAAGAGGGTTGTGAAAAAAGAGGCCATTACTGAATACTCAGTAATGGCCTCTTTTAATCGTGAATCATGTTATTTCTCGGTGATCCAAGGGGTGGTTTCCATCTCTTGACCGCCAAGCTCTTGGTTTAAAAAGCGTGCTAAGGTAAAGAGATAATCAGACAAACGGTTTAAGAATTTATAACAGTGGGGGAATGGATCGATGTTTTCTTCCAACAAGAATCGTACAAATTGACGTTCACAACGTCTAGAAACGGAACGTACCACATGGGTGTACGTAGCTTCTTTGGCCCCAGAGAACAAAATAAACTTTGTTTGTGGGGGCATCAAGGAAGTGAGTTCATCAATTTTCGATTCTAATAGTAGCGCATGGCTTTCATCAAAGCGAATGATGGTGAAGCCAGAAGAGATTTCTGTGCCTAGATTATACAGACCATTTTGAATGTATCGGATGAAATCTAGCACTTCTTCTTTTTTAGGAAAGTTTTTTCCTTCCTCTATAAGAGCGTTTAAATATCCAAGAGAAGCATTCACTTCATCAATCTGTCCGTTTAGTTCTATAAGAGAAGAAGATTTCAGAAGTCGTTGACCGCCCAAGGTGCCAGTGGTTCCTTTATCTCCAGTTTTTGTTACAATACCCATATTTACCTCCGAGTTTTCTTGATACTTCCATTATAGTGAACTTCGGCTTCTTTGTGTGTAGAACATTGTAAAATAAGTGAGAATAATCATGAACTGTGCTACTTGAAAGATTTGAGATTTGTTGTATAATTACAAGTACTTCTACAGAAAGACCTCCATGAAATAAAGAAGCTTTCCTTGATGAAGCAACATAAGGATGATGTGACTGGGCAGTTCTTCAGGTTTTCCTAGAATTTCTCGATGGCGAAATATGAAGAAACACAAGAGGTTTTTCCTGGATCCTTAGAAAAAATGGAAATACTTCAAAAAAAGTTCAAAAAACCTGTTGACACTAATCTGGCCCGGTGATATTATATAGAAGTCGCCTGATGAAAGCGA
>DOKV01000159.1 GCA_003510765.1 Clostridiaceae bacterium
GGTATTCTTCGCGGTCCCCTTCATCTGGCCATGGATCTTTACATGGCCGCTTCTTCTTGTGCCTTTACCAAACATTCCTTACAAGTGCCTCTGAAATTATAGATTTCTTGCGCCACATGGAAGCCCTTTAAATCATCAGACAGTTCTCCCACGTGAATCTTGATGTTCACATCGAAGATCTTCCCACAGACATCACATTTAAAATGCCCGTGTTCCTCTGGATTAAACACGTCATAACGCGCCTCATTGCTGTCAATGGGTAGTACTTCGATGAGTTTATGTTCCAGGAAGAGATTCATGGTATTATACACCGTTGCTTTGGACAAGGTGGGAATTTCATGGATCAACGCCTCGTAAATATCGTTCACCGAAGGATGGTTATGATTGTTCATCATATATTCAAAGATTCTTTTTCTCTGGTAAGAGGGCTTTACCCCTTTTTCTCTGAGGTAAACATCAATATTGTTTACAATCATGGTTTTCACCTCTATTTATAATGATTTTAATTTAGTTTAATTATAGATTAAAATCATCATAGTTTCAAGTCCCTGGGAAAAACCTTTGGAAAAGAGGCCAAGAAGGCTACATCTCATCCTTTTCCTTTTGCAGTCTTTGACTCACTTCTCGCATACGCTCATCGATGACTTCCGCAGGTGATACTTTAGAAATTCTAGAATATCTGTAGTTGGCCGCTGCTGCTTCAATGATGATGGAGATGTTTCGTCCACTGCGCACAGGCACTACAAGTTTTTTCACCTTCACCCCTAGGATTTCTTCAAACTCATCCATCCCTAAGCGATCATAATCCCCATCATCTCGCCAGTGTTCCAGATGCAGAATAAAATCGATACGCTTATTGGGAATCATGGTGGACAGTCCATATAAGGCAGACACATCAATGATACCAAGGCCCCGTACTTCCATCATACCAAAGGTGATTTCAGGACATCTGCCTCGGAGGACCCCATCCACTTCCCGGATGTCCACGGCATCATCAGCCACCAAACGATGTCCTCTTTTTAGCAGCTCCAAGGTGGCTTCACTTTTGCCGATGCCACTGACACCAGTGATGAAGACTCCCATCCCATAGATGTCCACCAGGGTCCCGTGTAGACGAGTTTCTGGCGCAATTTCATTGGACAAATACATGGTGAGCCTGGAAATAAAGATGGTGGAGGAGAGCTTGGTGCGCAGAATCCACCGCTTATTTCTCTTGGCCGCATCAATGAGCTCCTCATGGGGCTCCAGATTTCTGGTAATCACTACGCAGGGTAATTCATAGGATAAAAACTTCTCTAACCTCTTTTCCCGAAGGGCCGGAATCAGCTCATCTAGAAAGCTCCACTCACCCATGCCAATGACTTGAACACGATCCTTGGAAAAATAATTGTAAAACCCCGCCAGCTGAAGCCCTGGTCGATTGATGTCATTGAGATTGATCTCACTATTGATGGCACCTTCTGATAGAATTTCCAGATCAAATTCTTCGATGAGATTTTTCACTTTCACAGTCATGGGCAATCCCTCCTATTTTTTTCCTTTGTAGTACACACCACTAAGACTTCCCCGCATACTTTGACGAATTCTCTTGAGATACTCTTCTCTGCATGCTGCCCGTTCTTTGGTTTCTTCTTCTGTTAACGCCCGTTCTCTAGAAAGGGCTGTGTACTCATTAATTTTTGCCACGAGATCATCATGGGCTAGTTCTTGAAACATTTATTTTCCCTCCAACATATGAAAATTGCTCTGCGCTGACGCAGAGCAATCATAATCATTTAAGTTCCCGACATGCCGTTCACCTATGAATCCATACCTGCCCTCAGCAGGTGGGTTCGCCTCAAGAAAATTGTCTATCTTCTTACGTTCCTAGGAATAGGTAGCTACCATTAAAGCCTGATATCATTTCCTTTGTTAGCAATCCCGGATCAATTATGTAGGTTGAATATATAGGCTACACGCACACTTCAGGATTTCTTTGATTGAGTTTATTATAGCATAAATCTGAGATTTTTCAACCGATGCCCTCTGTCATTTTCATAATATTCCAATTAGTGGTTCTCTTAGAGCTCTAACTCATCCAGAATGTCTTCCAGATCCTTGTCTAAATCTCCCTTGGAAAAGAGCATGGCCACTTGCAAAGACTCCATGTCTTCTTCGTCCATTTCGTAGGTCAAATACTGGGCATCAATGCCTTCTTCTTCGATGAGATCTTCCATGATCTCTCCAAGATTATCCACGGCCAAATCCACCAAATAGCTGGTCAAAGGTTCTTTGGTATCCTCCCCTTCTTCCACTTGACTTTCTGCATAAGCTTTGGCTGCAGCCAGTTCATCCGCATCAAAATCATAGAATCCAGTGGCAACCATTAGGTTTTCTTCTGAACGTACCACATCCACATCTGTGACACCGTTGTTTTCCAGGTACTCTAGAATCATTTCTTTATTCATTGTTCCCACCCTCATTATATAGTAGATTTTTGTATGCTTTCTTTACACTCATGAACTCCTCATCGCTTTCCAAGGCGTTGAGTTCTTCCTTCCCCTCTTTGTCTAGATCTACACGATAGACATATTCATCTTCACTGTGCTCATCTGTAGGGGCCAAAATCAGGTACTTCTGTGTGTCCACATAGATTTCAGCCATGGCCAAAAGCTCTACCACATTTCCGTCCTCATCTTTAAATTTTAAAATTGTATTTTCTTCCAACTTGATCAACTCCAATCACACCTTGATAATACCATTAGCACAAGTCACTATTCAAGGAAATTCTCTGTGGGAGGAGAAACATTATGCATCTCTTTACGAGAGAACCCTGATCTCCAGTGCTTTTTCCTCAGTGCTTTTTTACACAAGAGAAGAGGAAGGGACCCCAGCCTAAAGCCTTGGATCACTTCCTCTTCCTATTATGCCTTCTGAATCATGTCTTTGACCTTCATGAGTCTTGTGATGGTTCCTCTTTCATTTTCATCCAATTTCATACGGATGAACTTGATGGTTTCCTTCAGCTCAGGAATGGTTCTATATTCCAGGGCATTGACACGTCTTCTTGTTTTTTCAATTTCGTCCGCCATGAGCTGACAGGACTTTTCCACTTCTGCCAGGTCTAAAAGCTGAGGCATGATGGCATAAAGCCTAGAGATGGCATCATCTAGCTCTGATGAAGTCTGGGCATATCCGTAAGGATAGATGCTGCCAGGGTCATCTTGAAGCTTACGAACGAAGTTCATCACCGGCACATTGACACTCATGACATTCTTTTGGCGAATGTCCACGGAGATTTCTTCCTTGGGGATGGCCACAGCCTCTTCCAAGAACTCCGGACTCATGATGGCAGAGGACACCAGAAATTCTTTGAAAACTTCTATGAGCTCCTGCTCCACATTTTCACGAAGGGTCTTGTTTCGGCGAATCATCTCAATGAATCTTCTCATGAGTTCATCTTGCTTGTCTTTTAAGAGCTTGTGGCCTCTGGAAGCCGTAGCCAGTCTTGCCTTAAGCTTGGTCAGCTCCATACGGGTTGGATTCACATTCAGTGTTGCCATGGTTATTCAACTCCTTCAGTGGCCTTTGGCATATACCTCTCAATAAATTCATCTCGAATTCTCTTGAGCTCATTCTTTGGTAGAATGGTCAAAAGTTCCCACCCAAGTTCCAGGGTATCTGTGATTTCTCTATTGGCTTCATACCCCTGGCTCACATATCTCTTCTCGAAGGCATCGGCAAAGTTTGCAAAGGCCTTATCGGATTCAGACAGGGCAGATTCACCCAGGATGACAGAAAGCTCTTTGGCTTCTTTTCCTGTGGCATAGGCTGCGAAGAGCTGATTCATCGTATCTGCATGGTCTTCTCTGGTTTTGTCTCGACCAATACCCTTGTCCTTCAAACGAGACAAGGAAGGCAATACATCGATGGGAGGCTCAATGCCTCTTTTGTAAAGATCTCTTGATAAGATGATCTGTCCCTCGGTGATGTATCCGGTAAGGTCAGGGATGGGATGGGTCTTGTCATCTTCAGGCATGGTCAAAATAGGAATCTGCGTGATGGATCCTTCACGGCCCTTAATTCTGCCCGCTCTTTCGTAGATGGTGGAAAGGTCTGTATAGAGGTACCCAGGGTATCCACGTCTACCTGGTACTTCTTTTCTCGCTGCAGAGGTCTCACGGAGCGCTTCTGCATAGTTGGTTAAGTCTGTCAAAATAACCAGCACTTGCATGCCTTGCTCAAAGGCAAGATACTCGGCGCAAGTTAAGGCCATTCTTGGGGTGGCAATTCTTTCGATGGCAGGATCATTGGC
>DOKV01000094.1 GCA_003510765.1 Clostridiaceae bacterium
ACCTATACTGTCTTTTCAGAAGACTATGATTACAAAGCACTCCTGGAGGTTTTAGGCCAAGCAGAAGGGGTGGAAAACACCAGTGCCATGGTCCAAAGGTCCTATCAAGAAGCGTCGGTGCCCATGGAGGCGGTGACTAAGAGGTATGTAGAAGTCACAGAGAATATGCATATCCCACCCTTTGTGACTCCAGAAGAGCGCACCATGATCTATGTGAGTTTGACCTTCTTGGAAGAGAAGAGTTACGAAAAGCTCATTAGAGACAATGGCTTAGCGGAGAAAACATACCTTGAAACCACCACGCCTCCAGGGGTGTATTTTGGAGAAGGAAACTTCTATGATTATGATACGGGTCGATACATCACCTTTGAACCCTTACAAAAAGAGGGCTTTCAGATGGATCTTTATGAGGTGAAGGACTTCGGGGAAGAGCTCTATTACACCGGAGAGATGAAAGAGGGACAGCTGCTCTATAAAGACCAAGAAGAGAAGGAAACTTTGAAGAGTCTAGAGGAGGCCTTAAAGGTAACGCCCCTCATGGTGGGGGACCGCATCGAAAAGCTTCCCATTACCTATTTCAATGATTCCCATGAGCTGAAGCTGTACTATCCCATGAGTAGCCTTCAGACCATTTATCCGGATCTTCAAGAGACCTCCATCCCTGTGGAATTGTTTTTTAAAGCCAAGGATCACCAGGTGGCTTATGGGGAGATGATTGAAACCTTAGAAGAGCTGGGGCTGCCCACCCATCGATTGACCAACCACGGGGCTTACTTATCCCAGGAGCGGGCCATGATCACTGTGGTGAACATCTTCTCCTACGGGTTCATCATCCTCATTTCTCTCATTGCAGCGGCCAATGTATTCAATACCATCTCTACCAATATCTCCTTGAGAAGAAGAGAGTTTGCCATGCTCAAGGCTGTGGGAATGACCAGAAGAGCCTTTGATCAAATGATGCGCTTTGAAAGTCTGCTCTATGGCGTAAAGAGTCTTCTTTACGGCCTGCCAGTGGCCGTTATGGTCACCTACCTTATTTATCGCTCCATGAGCAATGGATTGGATTTCGCCTTCTTTTTACCAAAGACAGCCATGGTCATTGCCGTGGGTAGTGTCTTCTTGGTGGTCTTTGCCACCAGTAGGTATGCCATGGAAAAGGTCCACAAAGACAATCCTGTAGAAGCCTTGAAAAATGAAAACCTCTAAGAGAATGACGGAGAGAAAAAACAGTAGGACACCCAAAAGGGTATCCTACTGTCAGACTGTAGACAAAGTAGTTAAAGTAAAAACTTTAGCTGCTTTTCTTTTTTTATATCTAGTCCTTTTTAATTACTACTTCAAATATTACATAAATCATTTTTTCTGATATCATTATCTTCGCCTCCTCCATCTATTTCTATTTTATAGAATCAGTAGGACATGCTTCAACACACTTTCCACATTGAAGACATTCATTCTTAATTATAAGAGGATAGTCTTTTTTATCTTCCCAAATAAAAGCATCTGCTGGACAAACTCTAACACATTTACCACACTTTATACAACCATCATTATAGACCCTATATGCTTTCTTATTAAACTTAGAAAAAATAGATAGTAAACTACCATAGGGACAAAGATACCTATGCCAAAATTCTGGCCTGTAAAAGTAGGTTATTATTAGCCCTAAAGAAAATAGGACTGGCAATACTGGCAACTTCTTACCTGTTTTGAAAACTATAACCATAGTTCCTAGAAATAAGGCTAGAATACCATACCTAACAATTGCTTTTTTAAATAGATCTGGAACAGATTTTCTTTTTCTTTTCTTTTTATTTGCTTTACCATCTATTATCTCCATACCAGTGTTTATGGGACAAATATATCCACAATAAAATCTTCCAAAATAGGTTGATAATAGTAAACTACCACCAAAGATGGCCATCCAAACTTGTACTTTCCCAAGAATTATTAGACTTATAAATAATACTAGGCTAACCCCTTGAACTATCTTCCTTTTTTTCAAGATATATTCCCCCTTCTTTCCTTATTCTTGTGGTATCTCCTTATATGCTTCTTTCTTCACCTTGTCACTTACAATGAACCTATCCAAAATCCATATCAAGGCTGGTAGGATTATAAAGGTTGCCATCAGGGCCAAGGATATATTTATTACTGTCATCAGACCAAAATCCTTAAGTATTACAAACTTTGAAGTCATTAGAACACTAAATCCACCAACTGTGGTAAGTCCTGATGCTAGTGTTGCCTTACCTATAAACTTTATAGTAGTAAAGAGAGCCTTTCTTTTATCTTTTCCTTCGTTTCTCTCTTCCAAATACCTTTCAAGTAACATTATGGTCATTCCAGTTCCCATCCCTAAGACCAAGGCTCCAAGGGTTGCTGTTATTGGAGTATATTTTAATCCTAGTAGGTTCATAATGCCACCGGACATACCTACTATTAGGACAACTGGAAGTACTGCTACAAGGGCCTTGAAGAAGGATCTATAAAGTATTAACAGGGATAGAAATACTAATCCTAAACCTATAATGGTCATTCTAACCCTACCATCTGTTAGTCCCTTAACCATTTCAACATCTAAAACAGATTTCCCTGTAATTGATGTCTTTATAGGGGCATCTTCTAGCATAATCTTCATATCTTCCACAAACTCTTGTAACTCTGCTGTTGCCATATGTTCTACATTCATAAGAATAACAGCCTTATCCTTCTCATCGCTAATAAACATCCTTCTTTGGCTTTCTGGTATGTCATTATCTATAATCTCCAGATATTCATCAAAGTTTATTTCTTCTATATCAGAGAAGTTTTCTACAAGATTATCTATATATTTGATATCTACAATCTT
>DOKV01000195.1 GCA_003510765.1 Clostridiaceae bacterium
TCATGAAGAGGGTCTAGTAGATCCGCTTTAGAGTTCATGATTTCCATGGCTGAGGGTACCGCTTGAAGTCTTACTGGATCTAAATGATTCTCTTGATCCATGAGGGTTAAGTAGTAGGGCGTAATAGCCATGCGGAGGGTTTTGGTGGCTCTTCTTGCTCCAGCTTCCTCTTCCACGGTCAAGGGCAAATAGTTTTTTAGTTCTTCTACGGTTTCTATGCGGTTTTGCACCTGCCAAAGCCAGCTGTTCCATTTTTCATCTGGTACCTCTGGAAACATTTCTCTACGATTCTTTTCAGTAAACTGATTCATTTATTTAACTCCCTTTCGCGATCCTCGATGTTACATATACCGCTTTTCAAAAATTTCTCTCAGCGCTTCAGACTCCCGAAGCTCTGCCAAAGTGATGGCTGCATGGCCTTTGGTATATCCATTGCCAACAATCATGGTCACATCTTTCCCCACACCCTCTGCACCAAGTGCCGCTTTGGTAAAACTGGTGGCCATGGAGAAGAAGTACACCACCCCTTCATTTCGCACGGGTAAAATGGTGCTCATTTCTGTGTTGTTTACATTCACCACATTGATGGCCACGTCATATTCTTTGCCCCCATTGGCTGCCAAAGCTTTATGTAACACTTCCACAGGTTTTGTGGCATCCGCCGCAAAGGCTTCATGACAAAACCCATGCTCTTTTAGGGCTTCTAGCGATTCTTCAAAGAGATCACTGGCCACCACATTCCCTGTGGGTCCAACACGCTTCACGGCTTCGTAGGCACACATCATTCCTGATTTTCCAGTGGCTCCTAAAATGAGCACCGAGTCTCCTGGTCTCACAAGCTTTGCCACCTGGGCAGGGGCTCCTGCCACATCCAAAGCCGCTAAGGCTAAGTTCTCGTTCATATCTTCTGGGAGTTTGGCATAGATCCCAGATTCAAATAAAATGGCTTTCCCTTTGATTTCCACCCGATCAATGTCTTTTTGCACCGCCGTGATTTCTTCAATGTACAGCGGCGTCAATGAAAGAGACACCAGGGTGGCAATCTTATCTCCTTCTTTTAGATCTATGGTACCTTTTAACTGATCCCCGATTTTTTCCACGGTACCAATGAGCATTCCCCCAGAGCCCGTGACCGGATTTTGCAGCTTGCCTCGCTCTTTCACGATGTCCATGATTCTCTGGCCAATCTTTTCTGGATCTCCTCCTTGCTCCTTGGAGATCTGGGTAAAGCTTGCAGAATCTACATTCAGCGCTTGTACATTGATGAGAATTTCATTGTTGTAGATGTGCATATCATTGTGAATCTTCAGTGCCGCTTGGGGCAATACCCCTTCTGGATGAAGGACTCTATGGGTACCATATTTACAGCCTTTTTCTTGCATATTCTCTCCTCCTATCTACTTTAGTCCTAAGATGACGCGTGCTTCTTCTGGTGTGGCTACTTCTCTACCCAGAAGCTTAGAAAGGGTCACCATTCTCTTGACAAAATCAGCGGAAGATTCCGCTAGGACTCCTTTTTCTAAATAGATGTTGTCTTCAAATCCTACCCGTACATGTCCGCCCATGAGGATGGCCATGGTGTTTAAGGAAAGCTGCCAGCGTCCAATGCCAGACACTGTATAGGTGGCGTCCTTGGGCAAGGACTCTATGAGAAAAAGAAGATCTCTAGGCGCACCTGAAATGCCCCCATTGACACCCATGACAAGATTAAAGTGCATGGGTTCTTTGATGAAGCCCTTTTTCTTTAAGCGTAGTGCCATATCAATCATGCTCTTATCAAAGACTTCACATTCAGGCTTTACCCCTTCCTCTATCATCCTTTGACCAAACTCTTTGATCATGTTCTCTGTATTCACAAAAATCTCATCTCCACCAAAGTTTAAGGTGCCACAATCCAGGGTGGCCATCTCTGGTTTTAAGGCTAGGGGCTGCAAGCGCTCCTCGGCTGTCATGCCCACCGCACCCCCTGTGGACGGTTGAATAATCACATCTTTACAAACTTCTTTGATGGCCAAGATGGCTTCTTCATAACGTGCTTTGCTTTGTGTGGGTGTCCCATCGTCTTCTCTCACATGTAGATGGATGATGGCTGCTCCTGCCTCATAGGCTTTCCTCGCCTCTTCTTGAATCTCTTTGATGGTATAAGGAATGTTTGGGTTGTGCTCTTTGGTCACTTCTGCACCACAAATGGCTGCTGTAATGATGAGTTTTTCCATGGTCTTCTACCCCCTTCTTTGCTGGGCTAATGGCGTGACGCAAGTCCCTACCGCTCTACAAACCACCACTGGTTGTTCCAGCACCTCGCAAGCCGAAGCACTAATGTCGCCTCTAGGGACGATGATCTTTCTTGCTTCAAATTCCATTTTTCTAGAGGTTTTTCCTTCACTGATAATTCTACCCACCGCTTCAATGTAGTCTCCTGCATACACCGGTGCTAGAAACTCCACTTTTTCATAAGCTCTAAAAAGCCCTTCATCTCCATCTCTACGTATGAGCAGTTCTGTGGCCACATCGCCAAAAAGCATCAGCATTTTGGCCCCATCCACAAGCCCTCCACCATAGTGTGCATCTTG
>DOKV01000129.1 GCA_003510765.1 Clostridiaceae bacterium
ACATCGACATCGGATAACGTTTAGGTTTCCTTCAGAATCAGATACCTGATCAAACGCATTGGAGGAATTGCATTTCTTCCATTATCCAAACAGTACTTATTAATAAGCTCGTCTTCGATCATTGAAAAATCGATTTCCTCGTTGATCCTTCTCAACATATGGTCTTTAGGGATAATTAAGTCATAGAGCGCAGTGTATTGACTTGTTAAGATTTCCAGCTGTTTTTTGATCATAAGGCACCTCACAAAATAGATTTTTCATATATTTATTATATCATATATTTAAATTGTCTTCAATAATTATATTTAATTATACCACTGCAATAAAAAAGACCTGAGATAATTTCTCAGATCTAGTTTATTAGACTTTTTCAGTGGCCTCCGTAGTAGTTTTTCTTCTTTTTTTATGCACTACATAGAAAATTAGTTATACTATAAATAGATTGACTATGTAGACAATTCTTTTATGTCCGTTAAGAAGATAGATGAATAGACAAATCATAGATTGCATCTTGCAGGTAGAGTGGGCTCACAATATCTAAAGAAGCTTACTGTAGTAGAATGAACATGAAGTTTAGGGAAAATGCACCATGGGAAAATTTTAAACAAATGTTCGATTTTTGTGGAAATGAACCGAGGGTGTTGATAAGATAAAGTAGAATAGAAATGTGAGTTGGAATGGGAGGGAAAACATGCGAAAAATAAAAGTGCTACACTGTGCAGATATCCATCTAGGATCAGAAATGGCTCGAATCCCTGAGAAATCCAAAGAAAGACAAGAAGAGCTTTTGAGGACTTTTCGGAGGATTGTGAAGTTGAGCAATGAGGAAAAGGTGGATCTACTACTCATTGCGGAAGATCTTTTTGATAGTTCTGGGGTTTCTAGAAACGTGGTGTCCTCGGTGATGGACTATTTAAAAGAAGCCAAAGCCAGGGTGTTCATCTCTCCAGGCAATCATGATTATGTGTCCTTGGATTCGCCCTATGTAGAACCTTGGCCAGAAAATGTCCATATTTTCCAAGGAGATATGGAAAAAGTTGTCTTAGAAGATCTTCAAACGGTGGTCTATGGAGCGGGATTTCAAGGGACTTATGTGAAGAAGTCACTATTTACCAAAGAACCTGTGGATCCGAAGTATCTGAATCTATGTGTGGTCCATGGAGACCTGGTGGGCCTTGGGGTGCAAAGCCTCTATCATGGCATCACAAAAGAGGACTTGAGATCTTCAGGGATGGACTATGTGGCCCTGGGGCACATTCATAAGCGTACAGAAGTTTTACAGGCGGGAGAGACCTATTATAGTTATCCAGGATGCCCCGAAGGAAGAGGTTTTGATGAGCTGGGTGAAAAAGGGGTCTATGTAGGCACCCTCTATAAAGGAGGGCATGATCTTGCCTTTGTGCCCCTATGTGAGAGGCAATATCTACGTTTCCCTATAACCCTTGAAAAAACTTCCTCTGTGGTGGCCGCGGAAAGAGAAATCCTCACACATCTTGAAGAGGCTTTTGGGAATTCTTATGAAAACCATCATTACCATTTGATCCTTCAAGGCACCTATGAAGAGGGAGAAGAACTTTCCATGGCTACCTTGCAAGGCCATTTGGCGGAAAAGCTCTACTATGTGAGACTTCAAAATGCCTTGACCATGGGTGTGGATTATGAAGCTTTGGCCAAAGAGGCCAATTTGAAAGGCGTTTTCGTGGAGAGACTTTTGAAGGAGCTACAGGAAGCCAAGGAAAAGGAAGATGAGAGAAGAATTAAAATATGTTCACGAGCCTTGGAAGTGGGCTTGAAATCTTTTGAAGGGAGTGTGGATCTTCTTGGTGATTAAGAAGCTTTATCTTGGGAATTTTGGGAAATTTAAAGACTTCACCCTGGACCTTAGAGAAGGGCTCACGGTGGTCCATGGACAAAATGAAGATGGGAAAAGTACCCTCATGGCCTTTGTGCTCCTGATGTTTTATGGCCATAGTGGCAGAATACAAGACGTCACAAGGAACCCAAGAAAGAAATATCGTCCGTGGAATGGAGAGGAGATGCACGGGTATATTCTCTTCACCCATCAAGGGAAAGACCTTCGCCTGGAGAGAGTCTTTGGGGATACCCAAGGAAAAGATACAGTAAAGGTGTTAGAGATGCCCTCGGGAGAAGCGGTGAAGCTTCGGCATCCTAAAGAACCGGGGCAAGATTTCTTTGGCCTAGGAGAAGAAGCATTTTCTAGAAGTGTCTTCATCGGTCAAGGAGGGGTGCTCATGGGGGCCGGTGGGAAAAAGGATGAGCTCACAGAAAAGCTATTGAACCTGGTGACCACGGGCAATGAAGATATGAGCTATAAAAAAGCAGAGGAAGAGCTGCAAAAAGCGGCGGAATCCTATGTGAGTAAGAGCAAAAGATTGGGGCTTTTGGTGGAAGCGAGAGAGGCTTTAGAGGGGCTGAAAGGAGAAAAAAGCCAAGCGGAAGTGGAAGAAATGGATAAGGAAAGCGAGGCTTTTAACATTCTTGAGTTGAAGAACGAGCGGGAGGAACTTCGAGTAGAAGAAGAGCGCTTAAGGGGTCGGTTAGCGGTGTTACCCCTTCAAGAAGAGTGGAAAAAACTCTTGGCAGCCATTTCTCGGGAAGAGCGCCTACATGGGGTAGAGCGGGAGAAGAAAGACCGAGAGGACGCCCTGACCTTTCAGGGGAGACGTCTAGATGAGGAGTTCTTAAGAGAAGGGAAAGAGAAGCTCCAAGGGCTGAAAGATTTGGAAAAAGATATTTCACGCCTCTACCTGGAGCTGAAAAGCCAGGAAGACCTCCTCATAACCCAGGTGAAAGAGATGCCCAAAGAAGTGCGTCAAGAGGAAGTGGCGCGACTCATGAAGATCCAAGAAGAGATGGGGAAGATGAAAGAGGATCTAAAGGTCTTAGAGGAGAACATCCAAAGGGCAGAGGCCTATGAAGAAAGGAAAGATAGCCTACAGAAGCTGCAGGGTGCCGTGGCCGAGGCAAAAGGGCAAAAGGATCAGGCGAGAGCAGATTTTCATGAAGCCGAAGAGATCTTTAAAAAAGAAACAGAGGCACTGAAGAGCTTAAAAATCCAAGAGGAAGAAGAGGAGAAGGCCCTCCGAGAGGTTGATTTTTCTATACGCTCGATCCATGAGAAAAAGACTTGGCAAGAAGGAGCGTTAAAAGAGAGTCGAGAAACCCATGAAAAAGCCGTGGTAGAGGCAAGGAAAAAGCTCCAAGAGGCCAAGAAGCCCTTAGAGATGGAAGAGGTGGTGCCTGCAAAGAGAAGCCTTAAGCTGCCACGACTACTTGCAGGTCTCCTTCTAGTAGGTGCTTTCCTAGGGCTGGGGATTGTTGTGGACCCACTGTTTTATGGGGGGGTATTCCTAGGACTGATGCTCATAGCATGGTCTTTTACAAAAACCAAAGAATCCATTCATAGAGTCACCAAAGTGGATGAAGAGAGAGTTCTAGAGCGTCAAGATGCCTTGGAGAGACTTCTTGCTGATGCCAAGGACAAAGAGGACGCAGAGGAAAGGGAGAAAAAGGCCCTGGACTTAGCCTATGATAAGGCGCGGGCGGTCTATGAGGAGAAAGAGGCAGCCTATAAGCACTGGAGAGAGAAGGTAGTGAGCCAAGAGGCCAAAGTGACGGTGCTGGAAGCTGCGATGAAAGAGCTGAGCACGCTAGAGACCCGTATGGAAACCCGCTATGATAATCTCTCCGAGCAATATGAGCACGAAGAGGAGCTATTGAGGAAAGAAGAAGTGCCTCCAAGGGTGTCAGAACTTTTGGCCAAGAAAGAGCTTGTGGAAGAAGGGTGGAGTGCCTTGGACAAGGACTTCACAGAAGGTCTTTTGGCGTACCAAGTGGATGCCTTAAAGGATCTCCAAGAGAACCTTGGACGCTATGAAAGAGCCCAAGAGAAAAAGCGAGAAAAAGAAGAAGATCTGAAAACAAGAAAAGAGATTTTGCAGTGGTATGAGGAAGAGCGTCAAACCCTGGAAGCGGCTTTGATTTCCTTGGTGGCTCCTTTAGGGGAGATGGGAGACAAGCATGGGGTGCAAGATGTCCTAGAAAGCTTTGCAGCTTCCCTCAACACCTATGAGCGAGTAAAGGATCAAGTAGCCTATTTACGGAGCATGCGAGAAGACCTGGAGAAAAATCATCCCATGGAGGAGCTGCAAGAGCGCAGAGAGAATCTTGAGGTGAAGATGAAGACGCTACTTCAGGTGGAAGTTCTGGATGAGGTTCAGGTGGAAGCTTTGGCCGCGGAGAAAAAAACGTTGGAGGAGGTCAAAAAGAAAGGGGCAAAGTTAGGTGAAACCATTGCTGCCATGGAGTCTGCACTGAAAGAGAAGTATCGACAGAAAAAGAATGTGAGCCAAGTGGTGGAAGAAATCCGCGCCCTAGAGGAAAAGGTGACCCTTCTTGAGGAAGAACATGAAGCTTTAACTTTGGCGAGAACCCATCTCAAAGAGTCCTTTGATGAAATTGGTCGAAGTTTTGGACCCAAGGTCAATGGAAAGACGGAAGAGATTTTCAGGGTACTCACCAAAGGAAAGTATCAACGGGTGGCGGTGGACAAAGAGTTTCATATTTCTGTGGAAGATGAGAAACGAAAGCGCATCTATGAATGGGGCTTTTTATCCAGTGGGACCATCGACCAAGCCTACCTGGCCTTACGCCTGGCTGTGGCAGATTTGGTCTTGCAAGACGGGGAACCCTTACCCTTGTTCTTGGATGATGTCTTCACCCAATATGATGATCAACGGGCAGAGGAAGGGATGCAGTTCTTAAAGGACTATGTCTCCAAGGGCGCAGAACCCATGCAAGGAATCATCTTCACTTGTCACGAGAGAATGTATGCCTTTGCCAAGACCCTTTTGGGGGTACAAAGTGTAAGGCTCTCTTCTTAAGGAGAGAAAAAGCTCTGGCGCTAGGCTAGAATCCCTTAGAAAGACCCATAAACCCATAAAAAAGGAGCACGCCGAGGCAAGGATTCTTGCTTTGGCGTGCTCTATTCCATTTATGGTTTGGGAAACATGAAATGGCTTGAATTAATTTCTTACAGCACCTTCAACGGTATAAGTTACATCGATGATGAACTCAGGTGTATCTGTAATGAGGTTTCTGTACTTGCTGTCTGTGTACTGTGCCATACCGCCTACATTGTAGACTTTATCCATGTCATAACCTTTGGCTTCAAGGATTCTCATCATCATGGCCACACGTCCACCGGACTGGCATACGAGGAAAAGGGTCTTGTCTTTAGGGAACATGGTGCTTAATAGTGCATCAGACACATCATATACAGCCACAGGATCTTCTTGTGGTCCGCCGTAGAGCTGAACCATGGTTTCATCTGTGTGGGCATTCTCATTCCAGATGTAAGCAAAGAATGGAAGGACTTCAAAGTTTTTGAAATGCTTCTTGGCGTAGTCGTTGTAATCTCTAAGATCGATGTAAGCCACATCGCTTCTGCCTAGGTATTGATCAAGATTTGTACTGTTGATGGAAGAACCTTCCATGGAAAAATCCCCTGCAGTTTCTCTTGGGGCAGGAAGTTCTGAAAGAAGAACATAACCTTGGTCTTGAGGATTCTTGACCCAACCTTCAGCCATGAGCTGTTCGTCGGTTTTTGCTTCTTCCACAGGAGCAGCAGCGGGTGCAGCGCAACCAGTGAGTACAAGAGCCAGTGTAAGGACTGCGATTAATTTTTTTAACATGATCTAACCTCCGATTAATTAAAGTTTATTGGAAGAATTCATCTGTGGCATGGTAATCCATCACAGCATTGATGATTCTGATGATGTTGTTGGCAGATACAGAAGACCCAGAGAAGGTATCTACGGTAAGATCACTTCTGCCTTCTCCATCGGTGTAGTCAGAAGCTTCAATGTCCCACATGGTGCTTAAAGCTTCTAAGTACGCAGCGTTCTTTCCTTCAAAGAAAGGAAGGAATTCTGTTTTGAAAGTCTCATAACTAACACCAGCGGGGGTAGGATCACTGTCTCCCCAGAATCCAACTAAGTAGTGGCCTGAAGGCTCAGTGTCGAAGGAAATGTTCCGTAGCACTGCATCTTCAATGTTTCCACTGGCTGGAAGAGACATTTCCATGTAGGCTGTTTGCCAGAAGTTTACATCAGCAGATCGGCAAGTACAAGAAAGGTAGGTCACTTGATACTTGATGTAATCTCTTGCAGTATACTTGAAGTTTACAAAAGCGTAGAAAGGGGTTTCGTTCTTTGGTCCGTCGATGTGCGCATGGGGAATCACTTGTACTACGTTTGCGATCCCACCAGCACCAAGGCCTGAACTGTCATTTAAGAAATGATTCACCTGTTCTAAAGTCAAATCACCTGTTTCAGTTCCTGTACCTTCGTTACCGGAAGGGGTGTTTTCTGCAGGTGTGCTACAACCCATCAAACCGATGACCAACACAGCGGATAAAGCCAATAATAATTTTTTTGTCATGAGTTACCTCCTGTTTATTTAATGAACAAGATTATTATGGCATAACGTTCATAAGTTGGCAACAAACTTCACAAGAAAGTTCAATTGTTGTGAAATATCAAACGAAATGAAGGTGTTAAAAAATAACAATCCCATAATTAAACTGAAAGCGTTGATTTGCAATGTCTAGAAGTGATCATAGTGCGAAAATCTATGCGTAAGAACAAAGGAGATTTTAGATCGTAAAAGTAAAATTAAGTATTGTTTATAAATAATATGATATCTTAATAGTATCCTAAGTTTGTAGAAAGTCTGTCGAAAAGAATAAGTTGAGCAAATTTCATTGGGGTGAAATCAAGCATTTTACTAAGTTTTTAATAAAAATAGTAACTGACATATGATAATAATTCGGATATTCGTAAAGGTATAGGGTATAATTTTAAGAGGTTTATAAATATATGTCCTGTGGAAAGGAAGAGAATCCTCAGTATAAATGAGGAGTATGTACGCCTAAAGATTGTGAAAAAAGAGAATAAGCGCCTGTTTTGCCGGAAAGTATGGAGGATAACTGTGCAATAATGGAACATTATATTCAAGTTCTTTTTCTCTTTTCTCAGAAACCAGAGAGATTTTCTTGTACAAAAGTCCAAGGTGGTATTTTACCTATTTTTCCTGGATACCCCCTAATTTTTTCTGGATGTGATAGATTTTCATACAGAAAACAACCTTTAAGTGAAAGTTTTATTAAAGTGTTTTTCAAAAATATCTCGTAGTGTCATATCCAAAGGAATACTTAAATTGCATAAAATCTAGTTGAACCCTTTCCAAAACCAGAGATCTGAGTCCTAGGCAGATGCTTCTTTAAGAAAATCCTAAGAACTTCTTTGTTTACAGCATTCCATCAGGGTGCTAAAATGAAACAAGATTTCCGACCGAACGTTCGGTCGGTTCGTTTAGAGGAGGACTCTCATGATTTCAAAATATAGCGTGAAAAGACCATACACTGTAGTGGTGGCTGTAATCTTAACCATACTCTTAGGTGTCATTTCTTTTACGGGCATGAAAACCGATCTTTTGCCAAGTTTAGATTTGCCCTTTGTGGTGGTCATCACCCCTTATCCTGGCGCCAGTCCAGAAAAAGTAGAACAGCTGGTCACAAGACCCATGGAGGCGGCTTTGGGCACCTCTGGAGGCCTAAATAGTATCAGCTCCGTGTCTAGTGAAAACTCCAGTGTGATTTTCATGGAATATGTGGAGGGCACCAATATGGACAGTGCCATGATTGAGCTTTCTGGTAGTATTGACCAGGTAAAGGCTCGATTAGAAGAAGGCATCGGTGCGCCGATTCTCATGAGAATCAGTCCCGATATGCTGCCTGTTCTTGTGGCCAGCGTGGACGTTGAAGGCATGGAATTAGATGAACTCTCACAGTTTACGGAAGAAGAAATCATGCCTTCCTTCGAAAGAATAGATGGCGTGGCAGCGGTTACAGGCAGTGGATTGGTGGAACCTCGATTAGAGGTGGCACTGATTCCTGAAAAGATAGAGGCGTTGAACCAAAGAGTTCAAGAATATATCCTGGCAGAATTAGATAAGACTGAAGAAGAACTGGAAAAGGCCATGGCAGGCCTTGAAGAAGGCAAAGCCACCCTAGCCAAGGAATCCACGAATCAGAAAGAGCAAGTGGCCAAAGCCAGTGTTGAGCTAGGTAGTGCCATGGCTAATCTCAATGCACTTTTATCCGAAGAAGCAAAGCTCACAGCGGAAAGGGCAGCGCTGGAAGCCACCAGAGATCAGTTGCGTGCTGTGGTAAACATGAATGTCGTGGTGGAAGCACTCTTTCCTGGAGGAGTCGAATCCATGGAAGGAGAGACCTTGCAAGAGATTTTGACAGTCCTTCAAAGTCAAGTACCTGAATCTATAGGAGAATTGACTGCAGAATCAACGGATCAACTCACTGAGCAAGCCAGGGAAGCTGTGAAAACCCTTTTGGCGGTGGAGCTTCAGCTCTCTACTTTAAACATTCGCCAAATGACTCTACAGGCCATGAAGCCAGAACTGGAAAAAGGACTGGCTCAGACCAAAGGGGCTTATGAGCAGCTAGAAGCTGGTAAAATTACCATGGCCATTGAACTTGCCAAAGCAGATGTGCAAATGACTTCTGGGCAACAGGAACTGGAAAAAGGGTTAGCATCCTTTGAAGAAGCCAAGGAAGAGGCTTTAAAAAATGCTGACCTTTCAGGGATTCTGACAGAAGAGATGATCTCCAACATCATCATGGCGCAAAACTTTAATATGCCCGCTGGGTATTTGCAAGAAGGGGACGGACAGATCCTCGTGAAAGTGGGAGACTCTTTTGGGGATCCCATAGAAATTCAAGAACTGGTAATCTTTAGCATGGAACCCATTGGGGATATCAAACTCTCTGAGATTGCAGAGGTGGAAAAAAGAGA
>DOKV01000035.1 GCA_003510765.1 Clostridiaceae bacterium
CATTTTTCATCAGTAGCTTCACCGCTAGCCTGGCTTATACCTATATCTTTTTCATTGCCATTTATGCGTATATAGCCATGGATCGCATCCCCATTTGGATTCCTTTGGCTACCTTCCTCTTTATGGTCTCTGCTTTTCTCAGTAATGCCACATTCTTTGGGGTCATTACCTATAACCTCTCCATCGACCTCATTGCCTATACGGCGACCCTTACAGAAGCGGTGGTCTTTACCTTGAGCATCTTCTATTACTTGAGGATCCAGCATAGAGAAAATGCAACGCTCAAAGAGCAAGTGATGGTGGACCATCTCACAGGCCTTAAGAATCGGTATTATCTTGACCACTTCGTGAAGAAAAAATTAGATGCCCTAGATACAGAAGGGAAAACCGCCTCCATGATCATCTTAGACATTGACCATTTCAAAAAAGTCAATGACGAGTACGGTCATGACGTGGGAGACCGAGTCTTAGCCACGGTGTCCACCATCTTAAGCGGTGCCTTCAGAAAAAGTGATGTGGTGGCAAGACTGGGCGGAGAAGAGTTCATTGTGCTCCTATATGACACGCCCCTGGACACAGCAAAAATCCTCGCTGAGCGGGCAAGGTACCTCATCGCCAAAGAACAGTTTGATATTGAAGTACCCGTGACCATCAGCTTAGGCGTTGCAGAAAAAGAATCCACCGAAAGCTTCAATGACCTCTACAAGCGTGCTGACGACGCCCTCTATCAAGCGAAATCCTTGGGCAGAAATCAAGTGCGTCTAGCCACCATCGGGGTTGCAAAAAATGAAGGTTCATGACGCCAAATAAATAAAAAAAGTGTCTCTAACCCACCTGGGCAGAGACACTTTTTTTATTCCTCTAGAGAAGTCTGTACCTGGTCCTTTTTCCTCTACAACCAAGAGCCTACTCATAGCTCCCTAAGGATACAAATTCAAGACGCTGTAGAAAGGCTCTGGCATTCTTCTTATAAAAAAGATTGCTACTGAAATAAGAGAAGCGTTTAACGATATGCTTCTTTAATAAATGCCAAAACATCTTCTGGCGAAAGAGGTCTGCTATAAAAGTACCCTTGGGCTGTATCACAGCCTTGTTCTTGTAGAAACTCAATTTGACCTCTGGTTTCCGTCCCCTCAGCAATGGTCTCCAGACCCAGGTTATGGGCCAAGGTAATGATGGCAGAAACAATGTCTTGGTCTTTACTATTGGTGTCAATTTCTTGGACAAAGGACTTGTCGATTTTCAGATAATCAATGCTAAAGTCTTTTAAGTACTTCAAAGAACTATAGCCCGTGCCAAAATCATCGATGGCTACTTTAAAGCCCATGGCTTTGATCTTTTCCAGTTGCCCCAGGACCACATCGGCATTGGAGGCAATGGACTCTGTGATTTCTAATACCACTTGCTTTGGCGCCACACCGCTTTCCCGGACAATCTTCTCTAAACAGGTCAAGAACTCTTCATGATAGAACTGATGTATGGAAATGTTGATGGACATCTCTAATCCTCGATATCCTAAATCACACCAGGCTCTAAGCTGAGAGAAGGCTTCTTTGGCCACCCACTTGCCAATCTCAATGATGAGACCACTTTCCTCCGCTATGGGGATGAAGTGATCCGGGCCAACATTGCCCAGTTCTTCATTATGCCACCGAAGAAGGGCTTCGATTCCCGTGACCTTTTGGGTCTTCAGTTCCACTTGTGGTTGATACACCAAAGAGAACTCCTCTCTCTTTAAGGCATTTTGCAAGAGATGCTCCATCTTCAAAAGACGATCTTCCTTGGCCATGCCATGGGTCCCATAAAAAGTGGCATGGTTCCGTCCATGTTTTTTAGAAAAATATATGGCATTATCTGCCTTCTTAAACAGGGTATCCAGGTCCTCTCCATCCTCTGGATACAAGCTGATCCCAATACTCGAGGAAATGGTCACCTCTTGATTTTCGATGATGAAAGGGTCTTTAAAAAGGCTTTGAACCTTGGAAGCAAAGGCACTGACCTCCACCTCTTCCACAAATACTTTGGTGAAAATATACTCGTCCCCACCATAGCGGAACAAGGACGCCTCCTCGGTTAAGTAATGCGCTAAACGATGGGACACAGCCTTTAAGAGCAAATCTCCCATTTCATGCCCCCAACTATCATTAACCATCTTGAAACGGTCTAGATCTAGTAAAAGCAACGCAAACTTTTCTTTTTCCTCAAGGAGCACCTCAAAGTGCTTTTGCAGCGCTCGTTGATTGGGCAGATGGGTGAGAAAGTCCTCATAAACCATCTCTTGAAGGATTCTCTCCATGTTCTTTCTTTTGGTGATGTCTTTGCCAATGCAGTGGATCCCTTGGAGTTCTCCCCCTAGGATGATGGGCACCACGGTGATATGAAGCTCCACCACCTCTCTCTTTCTATTATACATGGCCGTCTCATAACGAATGGCCTTGCCTTTTAACACCTTCATGAACTCTCCCAAAGTGTATTCTTGGCGGTCCTCTAAGATATGCGGTAGAAAAGGCGTGCCTATGAGC
>DOKV01000060.1 GCA_003510765.1 Clostridiaceae bacterium
ATTTGGACCTGGTGTTCGATGGACCTCTTTAGTACAACAGATGCTAGGCGAAGGATGGACTGTCATAGAAGAAGGTCTTGGCGGCCGTACGGCAACCATGGAGGACCCCATTAAGGAAGGGTTAAAGGGCATCGATTATTTTGTGCCATGCCTAGACAGCCACAAACCTTTGGATGTGGTGGTGATCATGCTGGGGACCAACGATGCCAAAGAAAGATTTTCCTTAACCCCCCGGGACATGGCTTTATGTACGATGCGCCTTGCTCAAAAAATCAGATTCAGTGGGGCGGGTAGAGCGGGGAAAGATCCTCAAGTGCTGCTGGTCTCCCCACCACCGGTGAGAGAGGGCTATGAAGAAAAGGAAACCTTTCACTCCTTAGGAGCTGGTGCCGTGAAAAAAACAACAGCCTATCCTAAGTGGCTAAAAGAATTTGCACCTCAAGGAGGCTTTGCCTTTGTAGAAGCCGGGGCATACCTGTCCATGGGAGAAGAAGACTGTATGCACCTAGATGAAAAGGGTCATGAAGTCCTTGCCCACGTGTTGGAGGAGAAAATCAAAGAATTGGTCAAATCATAGAAGAGGCTATGACCATTTGAGGGGATGAGAATACATGAGCTACATCTTTCAATCCGAGTATCAAAATCAAGAACCTTTACGTCAGAGCTTTTTTGCCTTGGCCAAGGAGATCTTTGGCTTGAACTTTCAACGGTGGTACGAAGCCGGTGGGTGGACAAAGGACTACATGTCCTATAGTTATGCCCTGGAAGAGGAGATTGTGGCCAATGCTTCGGGGAACAGGATGTCCTTGATTGTACATGGACAAGACATAAAAGCCCTGCAAATTGGCACCGTCATGACCAAAGAGGCCCATCGAGGACAAGGTCTTTCGGAGGATCTTTTACGCCGCCTTGTGAAAGAAGAAGAGAATCACTACAACTTGATGTTCCTTTTGGCGGATGAGAAAGCAGTACCCCTATACAAACGATTAGGTTTTGAAGAAAGAAAGACCTATGCGTACTTTGTAGATCCCAAGGACTATATACGGGTAAAAGAAAGCCCACCTCCGATGCCCTTGAAGGTGGAAAACTTTGTGACGCTTATGAGGGAAGGGCAGGTCTTTGGACGAGATTTCCATGTGAAAGATGCACCGCATTTGTATGCCTTTTACTTTGTCCATGGCTTTGATGCGATGGTTTCATCGCCTATCACTGGGGTGACGGTCATCTCTGAAGTTGAGGGCGATGTCCTTCATCTGTATGAAGTCTGCGCCACCAAAGAGGTGCCTTTAGAAAAGGTCTTAAACAGTCTTTTGACAGAAAGCATACAAAAGGTGCAGCTTCACTTCACGCCACAAAAGAATGTGAAGGGATTGTATTGGGAAGCGGACAAAGAGGCGGGATTCATGGTTCGAGGGTCAGCAAAAGATCTATTACCCAAAGAGTTTTCCTATCCCATGCTCTATAGAGCCTAATGAGAAAAGCGCAGACCTTTTCATAGGCTGCGCTTCTATAGCTTAATCCAATACCGATCGATGACCAGACCATTGGTTTCATAAGCATTTTCCAAGACCCCACCAATCTTTTTCAAGGTGTTTTTTGCCCCTTGGTTTTTGCGGTTCACCGTGACCAGTGCATTGAAGATCCCTTGAGCCCTTAAATGATTTAAGGAGAGCTTGATCATGATAAAGGCATATCCTTTTCGTCGTTCTTCTGGACGAATGCTAAAACTCATATGGCCGCCATAGCGCAAAAGTTCTTCTGTGATGCCATAGCGAAGATGAATGGCTCCGAGGATGTAGCCATTATCTGCCACAAGAAAAAGCGTTTCAGAAGGCACATGGCCTGGGATAAGACCGGCTTCTTCTTTTGATGTGGCCAGTTTTTTTACCAAATACTCATAGCTTTGGCCCTGGACATCCAAGGAAGAAGGGGAAAGGGGCTCTTCCGCATGGAGGAAAGAAGACACATAGGACTGGTAGGTGGTCTCTGTAAGTTCATGAATGGTGACAAGTTTCATGGTTAAAGTACCTTCCTTTCGATCTTCTAGGTCATTATAACAAATAAATAACACCCTTATAAGCACGAAAAAGGATGTATACATTTACAGCGAAAAATCTTAAGAATTCACATGGAAACTCTGGTATACTTGGAGTGATTGATTTAATCGATAAAAGATTTCGTTAGATAGAGAGAGGTTCCTATGAAAAAGATTATGATGACTGGTGGAGGCACTGCCGGACATGTGACGCCCAATTTAGCGCTCCTACCAAAGCTTCAACAATTAGGATATGAAATAAAGTATATTGGGTCCAAAGGGGGCATAGAAGAAGACATTGTCGCCAAGGAAAACCTGCCCTATTATGCCATCTCCTCTGGGAAGTTGAGAAGGTATTTTGATTGGAAGAATTTTACAGATCCTTTTAGAGTGGGCAAAGGCTATGTGGAGTGTTTGACTATTTTACGCAAAGAGAAGCCAGGGCTGGTCTTTTCCAAAGGAGGATTTGTCAGTGTGCCTGTGGTGGCCGCGGCAAAGACCTTAAAGATTCCTGTATTGGCCCATGAATCGGACTTGACCCCAGGTCTAGCCAATAAATTAGCCCTTCGGTTTGTGGATAAGCTCTTGGTGACTTTCCCAGATACCTTGAAATTTGTCGGGGAGAAGGGCGTGTTGGTGGGGACACCCATCCGAGAAGAGCTCTTTCAAGGTTCTGCTGAAAACGGCAAAGCACGCTGTCAATTTAAGGTGGAAAAACCTGTACTTTTGGTCATGGGCGGGAGCATTGGCTCTGTGAAAATCAACGAAGCCCTTCGTGCCTCTTTAGACCCGTTGCTGGAGCGTTACAACATCATCCATCTTTGTGGAAAAAAGAATCTGGATGAAGGAAAAAAAGACCTCCCTGGATATTGTCAGTTTGAGTTTGTGCAAA
>DOKV01000062.1 GCA_003510765.1 Clostridiaceae bacterium
CATTAGAAACTGTTCATATCCTCACCAAGGAAAAGGATCCAGACAGTGCAAAGTATGCCTTTCGCTCAGCCTGGCTGCCTTCGGTACTGAACCTGGATTACCCCAGTGCTAGCGCCATGACCATCCAAGAGCTTAAAGACAGCTTCCACAGTATTTTAGACGTTTATGAACTCTATAAACTCAATGCCGTGATCATGCAAGTACGCCCCACGGGGGATGCACTTTACTTTTCAGAGCTGAATCCACCTTCGGTGTTTGTCACTGGTGATTTAGAAAAAGGCCTTCCCATGGACCTCTTGGCCTTTGCCATAGATGCTGTCCATGCCCGAGGCATGGAATTTCATGCTTGGTTTAATCCTTTCCGGGTCACGGTTTACCAAGAGCCTGAAAAAACCACCGAGGAGATCCTAGAGGACCTACACGAAATAAATTACGCCAGGCTCCATCCAGAGCACGTACTACGCTTTGACCACAAGCTCTTTTTAGACCCAGGACAAAAAGAGGTCCAAGCCTTCGTCCTGGACAGCATCATGGAAGTGGTGCGAAATTATGACATCGATGCAGTCCACCTAGACGATTACTTCTATCCCTACCGCAGCACTCGAGAAAATGAAGAAGGCGAACTAGAGCCCTACTTCTTCGGCGACGACGAAGAAGATCTCCGTACTTACCTTACTCATAGAGGGGATTTCCAAGACATCAAAGAGTGGCGCAGAGACAACACCTACCAGTTCATGAAGGACCTTCATACAGCCATTCATGATCAAAAGCCTTATGTGAAGCTGGGCCTTAGTCCCTTTGGTATCTGGGGCCATGCCGACGAAACTGGTGGACTGGGCTCCAGTACCCCAGTGTCCAGCTCAGAAAGCTATCACCACAGCGTCTTTTTAGACACCAAAAAACTCATTGAAGAAGAGCTCATAGATTATGTGGTGCCCCAAATCTACTGGACCTTTGAAGAAGAGCAAGCCCCCTTTGGTGTCCTTGCCCGTTGGTGGGACCAAGTAGTGGCAGACACAAAGGTGGACCTCTACATTGGCCATGGCAACTATAAAATCCATGAAGCCCAAGGGAACCCCTTCTGGCAAAACACCACGGTACTTAAAGACCAATTGGCCTATACCAGTACACTACCAAATGTTCGGGGCTCTGTCTTCTTCCGTTTTGCCCACTTGGTAGCCCAAGATTCTTCCTTCACCGCCACCACTAGAGCGTTCCTAGAAGCAAACAATGCAGCCATCAGAGCGCATTTTCATCATGTAGCTTTGATCCCAAGAAACAGAAATCTCCCCTCAGCTAAGGCCACAGAACCCAAGGACTTCACCTTGAAAAATGGACAGCTGAAGTTTAAAGACGGCTACGAAGGCTTCTCGGAAATGGAGAAGACAAGCTACTTCATTCTCTATCAGTTCCCCAAAGAGGACCTAAACCCTGAGAACCCTGCCTATATCTATAAGAAAATCCCTGTGAAATCAACAGGGACCACCTACACCTTCAATCACTTAAACACAACAGATTATGTTTATGGCCTTTCAGCCTTCAACAGGCTCCATGATGAAAGCCCCATCCTGTTGCCTGTGGAAGATTAAGGGCATAGCCTCCTCTCTTTCCTCATCTAGTCTAAAAAAAGAAAGCGTAAAAGTGGAAACCTCCTCTTTTGCGCTTTCTTCTTAGGTATGAAATCTTCTATGACTCTTGCACGCTGTCCCTTTGCACTCTATTCACCAAACTTTTCATCCCTCATCACGCTTCTTCTCTGATCTACGGCTTTGCCTTAAGCTTTGGCGTTTAACGTATCCACAATGGGCAAAAGTTCTCTTAAATCATCCAGCATATAGGAGGGCTTAAGGGCCCTTAAACGATCTAAAGAGACTTTACTATAGGTCACACCTGCAGTGTACGCCCCAGCGCCTTGTCCACAAAGAATGTCGTAGACGGCATCCCCCACCATGATGGTTTTTGTAGGATCCACCCCTCCCAAAAGCTCGCAAGCCTTTAAGAGTGGTTCTTTAGAAGGTTTGTGCTCCTTGGTATACTCCGGCGTGACGATGACATCAAAGTACTTGGTAAGGCCTAGGCAAGATAGGCTACGCCGAGCCATCTCCTCTCTTTTAGAGGTGACAATACCTAGGGGCAGACCCTTGGCCTTCAAGTGAATCAGCGCTTCTTCTACTCCTTCAAAGGCCGTGACCATCTCATCGTGGTGCTTCAGATTATGTGCTCTATAAAAGTCTAATAGATCCTTGGGATCCTCTTCATAACGCCTGAGGGTCTTCTCCAAGGGTTCTCCAAAAAAATTATAGATGGTTTCATCCGCCACGGTGATGCCCAGCTTCTCAGTAAACATAGCCTGGAAAGAGGCATAAATCAGTGCATTGGTATCGGCCACGGTACCATCTAAGTCAAATAAAACAGCTTCAATCATGTAACTACTCCTTTTTTTGTGCATTTGTCTTCTAGTATAGCAAACTTTTAAGCTTCTTTTGTTAAGGTTTCATAGACACATGGGATTTTCCAGGAGATTTCCTTAAAATCTTCGGAAATTCATGGTATCATGTAGATTGATATAGAATATGAAAAAAAGAGGACAAACATTATGAATTTGAAAAACATACCCTTTTATGATTTCATCGCTGTGGCCTTGATCTTTATCCTCATCTACAGTGGGCAATCGATCCTGGCAAACGTGCTCATTGGGTCGTATCTTATTTTCACCGTCTATCGAAATATGCCTACTCTGCAAGCCACCAAAGGCAGTAGAGCTTACAACGCTGGCAATGTGGACATGGCCATGGAGTATTTTAGAAGAGCGGTGAATCATCCCTTTGCAAAACCTTACATCAAATCCAGCTATGGCTATACCCTCCTTAGAGAAGGACAGTTGGAGGAAGCGGAAAAGTATCTTGTGGAAGCAGAAGAAAGCAACATGAAGGATCCTCGGTTCCGTTACAACAACACCTTAAACCTCTCCATCTTAGCATGGAAAAAAGGTGACCTGGATCGCGCCATCACCATCGTAGAAGAAATCAAAGACAGCTATAAAAACTCCATCATGTATGAAATCCTTGGCTATCTATACATCGCTGAAGGTGATTATGAGAAAGCTCTAGCCCTAAATAAAGAGGCCCATGAGTTCAATGAAGGAGATCATGTGATCACAGACAACTTGGCCCAATCTTATTATTTCCTAGGCGAGTATGACAAGGCAGAGGCCCTTTATGAAGGCATCGTAAATTATGTCCGGTTCCCAGAAGCCCACTATTATTATGGGATGATCCTTTGGAAAAAGAAGGATTATCTAGGAGCCCATGAAGCTCTCTCCATGGCCACAAAGCTTAAAATGTCTTTCCTCTCCATCTTAAGTAAAGAAGATCTGGACGCGGCATTTACAGCCTTTCAAAAGGATTTGGCGGATCAAGGCCTTAGCTTAGAAGCATTGCAACAAGCCAAAGAACAAGAAGAGGCGGCAAAAAAAGCACTGGAAGAAGCACAAGAAGAACAAGTTGAAGAACAAAAGGTCAGTGAATACAAAGTGGATTAATACCACCCAAAAGTTTCAAAAGAACCCAAGGGGTCTAAGAAGATGCGCAAGCTCCCCTTAGACCCCTTGTTATTCTCCCCTTCATATTTCACTCATTTTCTTTCCACGGCACCGCTATAGCTCATAGGTTTCTAAGATCTTGGCCAAAGCTGTATCCGCATGGAAGGTTTTGGCTTCCTCAAGCAAAGCCTTGGTTCCGGTCTCTGGCAAATGGGTGAGCAAAAGCTTTTTCACCCCCGCTTCTTTGGCCAAAATGCCCGCTTCTTTCCCTTGGAGGTGATGCTTCATATAGTAGGGCTCCGTGCTCAAATAGGTGGCCTCACAAAGAAATAGATCTGCCCCTTTGGCCGCTTCTTTGATGCCTTCGCAAAGACCCGTATCCGCAGAATACACAAAGGTTTTCGTCCCATTTGTGATGCGTA
>DOKV01000170.1 GCA_003510765.1 Clostridiaceae bacterium
CCTAAGTATGATGCCATGGTACTCACCTTAGAAGCTTCCTTGGCGGCGTTCTTTGATGAGACTGCGAAGATTTCTAAGGATCCCAAGGGGGCATCCAATTGGCTCATGGGAGACATTTCTAGACTTCTGAATGAAAAAGGGCTCCTGGCCAAAGACCTGAAGTTTACCCCTAAGGATCTTAGTGATTTGCTTCTACTGATTAAAGAAGGAACCATTTCTTCCGCCATGGCCAAAAAAGTAGTGGAAGACATGTTTGTAGAAGGCAAAAATCCCCAGGTGCTGGTGGAAGAAAAAGGTCTCGTGCAAAATAGTGATGAGGGCTACATCTTAGAAGAGGTGCGAAAGGTCCTAGACAATCACCCCAATGTGGTGGAAGACTATCGCAATGGAAAGACCAAGATCCTAGGCTTTGCTGTGGGTCAAACTATGAAAGCCACCAAAGGAAAAGCCAATCCTTCCATCATCAACAAACTGGTGAAAGAAGAGCTGGACAAAAGAATACAGTAGCCTAAAACCCGGACAGTTTTGTCCGGGTTTTCTTTGTATCTCAGAAAAGCTATGCTAAAATGAGGATAGATTTTGAAGGAAAAGGATTATGTGATGATGAATACAGGAAAAATCAACTGGGAGATTTTACAAAAGCTCTTGGCCGACCATCGGGGCGCCATACGAGAAGAGGTGGAAAAAGCTGGTGCCGTGGGAGAAGATTGCGCAGTGATCACCTTAGGGGAAGAGAGGCTGGTGCTCTCCACAGATCCCATTACGGCGGCAACAGAAAAAGTGGGGCACATTGCCTACCACATCAACATCAATGACATTGCCACCACGGGGGCCAAGCCCCTGGGGGTCTTGGTGACCATTTTGGCACCGCCTAGTGCCACCATGGAGGACATTGAAGAGGTGATGAAAGAGATCAGTGAAGAGGCCAAAGCCCATGAAGTGATGATCCTCGGGGGGCATACAGAGGTCACCGATGCGGTGAACCGACTGGTGGTATCCATTACAGCCTTGGGCACCATGAAGAAGGAAGACCCCGTGGTTTGGACCAGTGGCGCAGAGGTGGGGGACCACATTTTGGTGACGAAAAAACTGTGCCTGGAAGGAACCACCATTTTGGTGGGCGATTTTCAAGAGAAAGCCAAAGAGGTACTGACCTTTTCTGAGCTAGAAGAGGCCAGGGGCTACGCCAGCTCCTTGTCGGTGTTAAAAGAAGGGATCCTCTTAAAACCCTTGGCCACCTCCATGCATGACATCACAGAAGGGGGCGTTTTAGGGGCTTTATGGGAGGTGAAGGAAGCTTCTGGGAAAGGCTTTCGGGTGGAAGAGGACAAGCTGCCTGTGAGCGACGTCACCAAGAAGCTTTGCAAGGCCTTTCATCTGGATCCTTTGCGCCTGATTTCCTCGGGGAGCATGCTGGTGACGGTGAAAGATAGCGATGAAGCCTTGAAAGTGCTTTGGTCCAATGGCGTGGAGGCGACCCTCATAGGACAGGTGACGGAAGATGGTGCAGTGCTTGTACGAGATGGCCAAGAGATTTTTGTAGAAGCACCCATGCGGGATGAAATTTATAAGTTGTATGAAGAAGAGACCATGAATGGGAGAGAAATATGAGAAACGATGGAAGAACATTAGAAGAGATCAGACCAGTAACCATAACGAGAAACTTCACCAAACATGCAGGAGGTTCTGTCCTCATGGAAATGGGAGACACCAAAGTCCTCTGTACAGCCATGGTGGAAGAGAAAGTGCCTCCCTTTTTAAAGGGCAGTGGCAAAGGATGGGTCACGGCGGAATATGCCATGCTCCCCAGTGCCACCCAAAGTAGAAAACAACGAGACATTTCCAAGCTTCGCCTGGACGGTCGAAGCACAGAAATACAGCGCCTCATTGGCCGTGCTCTGCGTAGTGTCATGGATCTCACAGCCCTTGGAGAGCGTACTGTATGGATTGATTGTGATGTAATTCAGGCGGATGGCGGCACCAGGTGTGCCTCCATCACCGGGGCTTATGTGGCGTTGGTGGATGCCTTACACAAAATCCATGAAGAAACCCCTTTTGAGGTATTTCCGGTGAGGGGTATGGTGTCTGCCGTCAGTGTGGGCATCCATGAACTGGGGCCTTTGGTGGATTTAAACTACCTGGAGGACAGCAGTGCGTTGGTGGATATGAATATCGTCATGAATGGGCAAGGAGAGTTCATTGAGCTCCAAGGAACGGGAGAAGAGCGCCCTTTTAGTGCAAAGGAGATGCAAGAGCTCCTCTCCTTAGGGACCCTTGGTAATGAAGCCCTGGTGTCAAAGGTGCAGGAAGCCTTGGGTGAAGACGTAAGGAGTGTGTTAGGATGAAGAAGTTAATCATTGCCAGCAACAATGGCCACAAGGTAGAAGAAATCAAAGAGATCCTTCAAGACTTCGATTTGGAGATCCTCAGCTTAAAAGAAGCGGGGATCTATGTGGATGTGGAGGAGGACCAAGACACTTTTCTGGGAAACGCCCATAAGAAAGCCTTTGAAATCTATGAAGCATTGCCAGAGGAGGAAAAAGAAGTGACCTTTGTGCTCTCCGATGACTCTGGCCTTGCGGTGGATCATTTACATGGAGCGCCTGGGGTCTATTCAGCCCGTTATGCGGGGGAAGGTCATGATGACCAGGCCAACAATGTAAAACTTCTTTCGGCCCTTCAGGGCGTCCAAGAGGATGCGCGGGGCGCAAAGTTTGTGTCCGCTGTGGTCTTTTTAGGCAAAGGGGTGGACCTTCGGGTGGAAGGAGAAGCCAAGGGGCGTATTCTAGAGGCGCTTTATGGAGAGGGTGGCTTTGGTTATGACCCACTCTTTTATTCCTATGACTTAGAAAAAACCTTTGGAGAGGCCACGGCGGAAGAAAAAAATCAGGTGTCTCATCGGGCTCATGCCTTGAAAAAGCTGATGAAGGAGCTGAAGATCATTGAAGATCGCCTTGGTTTCTGATACCCATCAGCACATGAGCGCGATAGAAAGAGTTTGTGAGGTTCTTCGAGACATGGCTCCGGATGTGATTGTGCATCTGGGGGATGTCATGGGGGATGCAGACGTCATGGAAGCCCTATTAGACCGGGAAGTTCGCCGGGTACCTGGAAACTGTGATTACGGGGTAGGCGTGCCAGAGGAGCTTTTGTTGACCATAGGGGAAAAGAAAGTTTTGGCCCTTCATGGTCATGTGCAAGGGGTGAAGAGAAGCCTTCAACCCTTGGCCCATTATGCCCAAAAGAAGGGGGTTCAGGTGGTGGTCTACGGACACACCCATGTGGCCAGTGAGGAAAATATGGGGGGTGTTGTACTCATCAATCCTGGAAGTGCTGCAAAGCCCATGGGTATGCAGCGCAGATCCATGGGACTATTGACCGTGGAGAAGGACATCACCTTTCAACTAATTCATCTGTAAAAACAGAAAAGAAGTACTTAGAGAAGTGGAGGAAATCATGCATACAGGGAAAAAAATTGGGGTCTATGTGGTGGGCCTCTTTGTCTTGGCCATGGGTGTGGCCATATCCGTGAAATCAAATTTAGGGGTGTCACCGGTGAGCTCGTTGCCCTATGTGCTCAGTGTCATTACGCCCATGGAAATGGGATATTACACCATGGCGGTGTTCGCTTTTTATATTTTTCTACAGTTTCTTTTATTGGGGAAAGACTTCAAGGTGTATAGTACCCTACAAATTGTGGGCTCCATTGCCTTTGG
>DOKV01000164.1 GCA_003510765.1 Clostridiaceae bacterium
CTAGGTCTACCATACGGTGCTTTATTGACCGCTTACTTAGATGGGATCCATGCCGGGCACATGAAAAGGAAGAGGCCCCTTGAATTAACTGGGGACCCCTTCCTAGAAACAATTTCATGCACTAATCAATCTACAAAGTATCCATCATTCCCCTATGAACGGATCTGTCCAAATAGCGGAACAATAAATCGAACGGGCACGTCTTCCCCTAAGGAGTCAAATAAATTTTTAATTCTTCCTGCTTGATGATGTCCCCATCTTGCATCTTCTGCATACTGATGAGTCATATTTTCATGTAGGTTAAACCTCATCTTGAAATTGGTATTTTGAGGCTCTGGATTTCGATTAATGTATCCATCAGCCACCCATTTCGCTCCATCTTCTATGGCCTTTTCCACAGTGTCCCAACCTCTTTGATAGGCCATGGACCCACCGTAAAACTCTGCGTCTCTACTGTATGCACCAATGCCATAAACATTGTACCACAGCACCTCTTGAAGTTCATCCGGTACTGGCTCAATGACTTTTTTACCGAAATTGTATGCTTCTGTCATCTTCTGCCCATTGGCAAGTACGGATCTCCCCCAACCAGTTTCCAAAATCGCATGGGACACCAAGTAAAATGGATTAATGTGGTTGTCTATGGCACCTTTCAAGAAGTGTTCCCCCATACCCACAAGGATATTCCCTGAGTAATTGTTTTTATTGATTTCCTTATTCAGTTGTTCCTTGGTGACCTCAAAGTCCTCTGGATTGTATCTTAAGTCTGCATAGACATACTTATACAAATCCGATGCAATCCATTTACTTGGATCGAAGTATGTATCTAGTTCTTGTAAAGTCGCAAATCTACGTACGCTCCCATCATAATATGAAGGCTTATTATTTTTGAATTCTCTATTGAGGTAGTAGTTATAACTTCCAGCATACTGCTCAAAAATCAGTTCATCCTTTGAATCATTCAGATATACTGCTTCCCACTCTTTACTACCATCGTTTGCAAGGATTTCAATTTTCAAGCTATTAATAGCGCCTTTGTTCCAAACATGAGCTGGAATGGAAATTCTATAGCCAGTTTCTTGAGGCGTTGAGAATCCGTGTCGAAGACTTGATGTGGTCAAATACCCAAAAGGAACCGATCCCATTGCTACGCCATTCACATAATATCGTACGTCTTTCACCCCTTTTATATGATAGACATCTCCTGTAATAAGCGTGGATTTCTCCGGCAATGAATCTCCATTCTTCAATCCGTTTAAAGTGATCAGCGCTTTGGATACATGACGCTCTTCACGAATGTTGTTCATATGCGCGTATCCTCTTAGCACTTCCCCATTTACCCTATAATTCGCCTCGGCCCAAACATCACCGCTTCCCATGTTATGGGGCCTAATAATTTCAAGATTTGCATTCCATGCTGTTTGTAATAGAACATCTGCATTTAAACTTGGACCATTTCGAAAATTAAGCCTTGCTGTTGTAAATGCCAAAGTTCCTTCCATGGGTTTTGCAGGAAATGCGGTTCCTTTGTTTGCAAAAGCATTTCCTCTGATCACTTTTGCTTCCATGGCAAGAATGGCTGGTCCATTTGAGTTCCCTGCAACTTCGCCACCTAAAACCCAAGGTGTCCATCCACTCCCCTCCAAGAAGACTCTATAAGAGAGATTATAAGATGACGCATCCTGGCCTTCTAATTCCATCAAAAGGCCTTGGATGAAGGCTTCTGGAACCCCAATGGCTCCTGAGGATTTGATGCTTTGCCACCCTTTTCCATCTACAGATACACTATAGCGAAGGGATAACTTTTCTGTAGTCTCTAAAGCTAGTTCTATCTCAGACAATCTTCCCTGAGTGGTGCTTCCTGAAGTTTTGGCATCTTGTGTGAAGTTTGTCCAGTTTCCATTCACCGCACGGGTGCGATACTTAATAGGGATCAAGAAGCTATTTTCCATCTGATCCTTCACATTATTTGAAATGGCCAATGGACCCCCTATATAATGAAAATTTTCGAGTAAGGAGTTTTTTAAATAGGTTAACACACCATCATGGACATCATCATGCCCAACCAGTAGAATAGGCGCATTTAAAGTCGCTGCATAGGGAACAGCCGCCAAGGCGTCGGCAAAGCTTAAACCATTAGCGATAACAGCTGTCTCCGCGCCACTAAAATACGTCTTTCCCATTTCCACTGACGTCATAAATCTACTGGTGCCTCCCACACGGGTGACAGTTTTTCCTAATGCCGTCAACTTTGTAGCCACCTCTTCTTTAATGACAGAGGTTCCACCCATTAAAATGACATTCTTAAAATGGGTTTCTACGTACGTTAAAGTTTCTGATGGCACTTTGTCTTCTTCAATGAGCAGGATGGGATACCCTTCTTTGGATGCCAAGCTTCCAGCGACCATGGCGTCGGGAAATTGTTTTCCATTGACCATGACCACGGTATCACTTTCTCCCAACACATTTGCTACTGCTAAAGAAGTGGTGTATCGAGTATTGCCTTCAATACGTTCTGTTTCATACCCTATGTCCACTAAAACCTTCTCTACCTCATTGGAAATAGCCACAGGTCCGCCCATGATATAGATTTTTTTTACTTCAAGTCTCTTAAGCTCATTTAAAGTATCCAGATGGATATCCTCTTTATTCGATAAAAGAATTGGGGCTTGAAGTTTCATCGCCAAAGGCCCTGTCGTTAATGCATCTGGAAAAGTCACACCAGACACCAAAATGGCCACATCAGATTTTGCATACATACTTTTACTAATTTCCGCTGCAGTACCATATCTCGTCTTGCCTGATAAGGTGATGTTTTGCGAAGGGTCTAGGGTATTGGGCTCACTAGAGAAGGATGCCGTCTTAGATTCCTCTACCCTAACTTCCACATTTTCTATCGTGACATGACCTTCTTGGTCCTCCACAGATAATACTAACTCAAACTGTTCTCCCGCTTTGAAATGAATGACTTCATCATCCTCAAAGGGGGCTTGCTGAATGAGCACTTGAGCATTTAGGTCTCCGTCTTCATAATCCCACGCATGAACACCCAGTGATGCTAAAGAAAATGGTTTCCCTTCTTGAACCACAGGATCCGTCACTCGAATTTCTGGTTTCCCAGATACTATGACAGAAACCACTTGTTCTTTTCGCTCTCCACCCTGATCTAT
>DOKV01000048.1 GCA_003510765.1 Clostridiaceae bacterium
GGTCTCCAAGAGAATCTTGGAAGAGGGTGCACCTGCTGTGGAGGACTGGAAAAAAGTCCTTCGTGCCGGTGGAACCAAAGATCCCATAACCCTTTCCGCCATGGCAGGGGTGGACATCACGACGGATAAGCCTCTAAAAAACACCATTGCCTATATCGGTGAAATCATTGACGAAATTGAAAAACTCACCGAAACCCTCTATAATGAGGAACTATAATCGCACAAAAGAAAGTAGGAGGTAAGATGTTTTGTTTGAACGTATAGAAGGAATATTGGTGGACTATGGCTTTAAGCTGCTGGGTTTTTTGGTGGTGCTCATCATTGGATGGTCCGTAGCCAAATACTTGGTGAACCTCATTGAGAAGAACTTAAAAAAGAGTAAGCTAGATATATCTATTCATGGATTTGTCTTAACCATGTCTGGGTTTCTCTTCAAACTAGTGGTGATCATCACCGCAGCAGGAATGTTAGGTGTACCTATGACCACCTTCATCGCCATGCTTTCCGCGGCAGGTCTTGCCATTGGGCTAGCGCTTAAAGACAGCTTAAGTAACTTTGCGGCGGGAATTTTGATTTTGACCACAAGACCCTTTAGTGTGGGAGACTTCATTGAGTCTTCCAGTGTTTCAGGGACGGTGCTCTCCATTCAGATGCTCTACACCGCACTAAATACTTTGGATAACAAACGGGTCATGGTGCCAAACAATCATTTGGCCACCTCCCATATCATCAATTACAGCATTGAGGCTGAAAGAAGAGTGGATAAAGTATATTCTGTGGCCTATGGCACCAATGTGCAAAAGGTTAAAGAAGTGCTCATGAACATCGTCATGGACGATGAAAACATTTTGACAGAGAAGGGCATCATTTTAGGCGTGTCTAGTCATAGTGACAGTTCCATTGACTTTGATCTCAAGGTGTGGGTGAAAAGGGAACATTTCTTCCCCACCTCCTATGGACTCAATGAAGCCGTACTCATGGAGTTTGAGAAGCATGGCATTGAGATTCCCTATCCCAAAAGAGACCTCATGGTCCGTCTTCAAAAGGAAGAAATCAAGGAGCTCAGCTCTTTTGCAGAAGAGAATGCTTAGGAGGTCTGGATAGAAAAAAATAGGAAAGAGGCGTGAAGAAGGAAAAAAGTCCTTCAGAACGCCTCTTTCCTATTTTGGTGCGAGAAGAAACATCCCACAGGGCATTCCGAAAAGCCTCTAGAGAACGTAAGCGCTAAAAACGCGAAACATTTATTGTCCCCCGTTGAGTCCAGAATGATTTGTGAATAAATTCACTAAATGGTATAATAACCGAAGTTGTAGGAAGGGGTGAGGGGAATGAAAGTGGAGATTTGTGTAGGTAGTTCTTGTCATGTGAAAGGCTCCTATGAAGTGGTGAAGAACCTAGAAGCTTTTCTAGAAGAGGAAGGGTTGACCAAAGAGGTGAGCCTTGGAGGATGCTTTTGCATGGGGCACTGTACCCAAGGGGTGAGTTTAAGAATTGGAGAAAAAGTCTATGCGGTGTCAGAAGATACGGTGACAGCACTGGTGAAAAAGCAGTGGAAGGAGGAAGAGGCCCATGCAACTGATGAATTTTAAAGAAGCCAACTGTAAAAACTGCTATAAATGTGTTCGGGCATGTCCTGTGAAAGCCATTCAGTTTCAAGGACACCAAGCAGTGATTGTTGAAGAAAGATGCATTGCTTGTGGGCAGTGCTTTTTGGTGTGTCCACAAAATGCCAGAGATCTAAAAAGTGATTTGGAGAAGGTGTTGGCCATGCTCCAAGGGGAAGATCCCGTGACAGCGCTCATCGCACCCTCCTTTGCAGGGTTTTATGAGAACAAAGGAGGATTTGTCCATGGTCTTAAAGCATTAGGGTTTTCCCAAGTGGTGGAGGTGTCCAGGGGGGCAGAGGAAGTAACAAGAGCTTATGCCAAGATCATAGAACAGGAAAAACCCACCTTTGCCATTTCCAGCTGCTGCCCCACGGTGAACTTTCTCATAAGAAGATATTATGAAGACAGTGCCAAAGATCTTTTGCCGGTGGTATCCCCCATGATGGCCACGGGAAAAGCCTTAAAAGAAGAGTGCTCCCAGGGGAAGACGGTCTTTATCAGTCCATGCTTAAGTAAGAAGTGTGAACCGCTGATGTTTCATCACCAAGGAATCATTGATGGTGTACTCACCATGGAAGAGGTGGCAAAGCTCTTTCAAGAGGCCAAGATCGACGTGGAAACACTCTCAAAAGAAACGCCTGAGGTCCACGGCAATAGTCTAGGACATAGGTATCCCATAAAAGGCGGTATTGGCCAAGGACTCCAAGAAGTTCTTCAAAAAAATGGTTATGACATTCTTCATGTGGAGGGGATCAGTCAGGTGCGCGAAGTCTTAGAAGAGCTACAAAAAGGACACTTATCCAAAGCCTTCATCGAGCTTAATGCCTGCAAGGAATCCTGTATCTCCGGTCCATGTGTGCCGAAAAATGCCTTTGGGGTCTTCCAAAGAAAGCAACTGGTGAAAAAGCATGGAAGAGAAGGGTGGCCAAAGGCAGGGCGTGGGCTGTCATTTGAACAGGTGGACTTATCGTTCACCTATGCCCGAACACCTTTTGTACAGAAGACCCACACCATGCAAGACATTCAAAAGACTTTAAAGCGCATGGGCAAGGTGAAAGAAAAAGAGGAGCTTAATTGTGGGGCTTGTGGCTATGACACGTGTAGAGAAAAAGCAATGGCTGTGCTGGAAGGCATGGCGGATGTGGAGATGTGCATGCCCTTTATGCGCACCCGAGCTGAGCACATGAACGACATCATCTTTTATAATTCGCCCAATATGATTTTCATCTTAGATGAGGAGCTGTCCATCTTGCAAATGAATCCTTCTGCAGAAAAGGTTTTTGGGGAAAAAGCAGAAGTGGTCAAAGGATATCCTGTGGCATTTCTCCTCCGGGAAGAAGGGTTTAAAAGGGTTCAAGAAACGGGCGTTCATGCACTGAATAAGCGCGTCTCTTAT
>DOKV01000086.1 GCA_003510765.1 Clostridiaceae bacterium
GAGGTTACTTTAGGTTGCTTCTAGAAACCAGAGCACCATGGAATTCCAGGCTCTTCACTAGGTCGTCTCCGCCTAACAAGAGGAGGTCTTCAACCTCTCCATAAATCACCACCCCATAGGTTTCAACACCTTTGTCCTCGGCATAAGCTCTTGCTTCTTCATAAAACAGAGTTTTCTCTTCTCTATATTCAAAAACCCTCACCGCTTCCTCTCGCTGGATCAGATAGTCTAGTAGACTTTTATAATGAACCTCATAGCCCTCTGCCACCAAAGGCTTTTCATGAGCGCTTCTACCCACAGGATGCACCAACCAATCTTTTAGAAAGAGACCTGGGTAGGTATTTAATACCTTCTCATCGCCCATGATACTGCTTCTTGCATGGCTATTGAGCAGTGGGATGCCTATGAACTCTTTGGTGGTTTCTAAGGTCTCTCCAGTGACAATCCCTGCCCACTGAAAGTCAAGGTCTTCATACTTTTCTTCCAAGGCATAGAGCTCTTCCATGGTAAGATTCTTCGTAAAGGTCACTTCCAAAGATACATAGGTCACACCATTAAGCGCTTCTAAATGCGCTACCACGGCATTTTTTCGCTGGGCTAAGTAGGCTTCATCATTTGGCAAACGGATACTTTGGAAGAAATTCCTTCCATAAATGGGATCACTTTGAGTATAGACCACTTCTCCTCTTTGAAGTCTTTTATGAATGTTACTGGTTTCCCCTGTGAATCCGTCACGTAAGGTGTAATAGAGCTCGTATGCGCCAAACCCATGGGTGTCCACCCATACGGTACTGGTGCTTACTCCTGGGCTATTCAGTGCGTTAATGGCATAAAGATCAAAACTACTGTCATAGTCAAGGTTCCCTACACTTTCTTTGTTTGGCTGGTAATAGAACTTGTCCACAAGGGAGGACACTCCATGAAATACGCCCACATAAAGTAGCACGATCACTAGCGCCGAGAGGACCCCCATTTGAAAAAGCTTTTTGTTGACACTTGTTCGTATTTTTTTAGTTTCTAAAACCTCCCTTTCTCTATACTCTTCCTGGTCATTTTCCTCTTGAAGAAGCTCTTCATCCAAGGCTTCCGATAGATAGGTTTCTAGTTCTTGGAATTTTTCCAATTCCTCTTCGATCTGTCTCTTTTCCTCCTCCGTAGCTGTCCCTTCTTTGTACCTTTTCATGATTATTTTATAGTCCATTTTCTCCCTCCATCACTGCTCTTAGTTCCTTTCTTGCTCGAAACAAAGTGGTTTTCACTGCACTCTTCTTCATCTCTGTGGCTACTTCTATCTCTGCCACGGAAAACCCCCAGAAATAATAAAGCACAAGAACCTCTTGATAAGAAGCTCTTAACGCTAAGAGTGCTCTATAAAGTTGCTGCTCATTATCCCTAGTAATGATCTTCTCCAGTGGATTTTCTCCATGGGGTAGGAGCTTCTCTAGATTTCCATCACTGGGGACCTCTCTTTTCTTCTTCAAGAAGTCTAAATAAAGATTCTTACACACCCTAAACAGCCAGTACTTCATAGAGGATCCTTTCTCCAAAGAGAGAAAGGCTTTGTAAAAAGTATCACTCATCAAATCCTCTGCCATATGATGATTTCTACACAAAGAAAAGGCATAGAGATACACTTCCCTATGATACTTGTCATAGAGAATCTCCATTTGATCTTTGTTCACTGCTCCACCCCCTTCACTAGATATACGAATGAATAGTACTTTGGTTACAAAAACTAACTCATAATCTCATTCATCTGAAAAAAGCCTCCCCTGCGAGAGCAGGATGAGACTTGTCGTGCATATTCTTAAGATTTTAGAGGCCTAAAATAAACCAGAAAGGATAGGTTCCTTCTACTCTTCCCAGTCTCTTGATTGGGTACAAAGATCATCTAGCCATCCAATATCCAATGCTGGTCCTCGATCTTTATAGGGGACGGATCTCGCTGGACCCGGTTTGTAATATTTGCATGATTTTGGTCCGTAGCAAAAAGATTCAAAGCGATACTTTTTGATGTCCCGATCAAAATCCCACTGGATTTCTACATTGGACATGGTGGCATAATAGCATCTGAAACATGTGCCTTTCCATAAGCTTTTACTAAGCATTCTAGCCCCACGCTCCTCATAGACGGCCATTTCAGGCACGCTTCCAGTCCAAGGGCATTGGGTATCCATGACTTTTTCAGATTTTTTTAGGATCTTCAGGGCTCCTGCTCTATAGTAGTCGGCAAACTCGCGCTCTGGATACAGCTTTGTCCACGCCGATCCTTGAATCACATCACCAATGGAAAACTCATACTTCATTTGTTGCTTTTCTGAGATGGCCACAGAAAAACTGTTTCCTTCCTCACTGAGAAAAAATAACGTAAACCCTAGATGATAGTGGGTTCTATTGTCAAGCAAATATCGCCATACTCTTGTTCTAGGTTGTATAGATACTAACTCTCCAGACCACTGTATTTTTTTTGATTCTTCAACTGCAATTCTACTCATGAAACTTCCCCCTCATTTTCATAACTGGCCATAGCTCTCCTACTTAGACAATACTAGTTTCAGCTCCACCAAACAATCACTATTGATGTGGCCCTTTTATGGTTTTTTACTATGTTTGAGATTCATCGCTAAACTTCCTGGATTATATAATCATAAAGATCTTCTCGCACAGGCGATTCCAGTTTATAGGTGATTTTCACCACATTGCTTTGAGTATTTGGCATAATGCTTTGTTCAGGTTCTCCAATGGCATGAATCTTCCCTAGGTAATAGAACTCTTTGGATGTTTTATCATTCTTGTCTTTACGAACAAACAAGGAGATTTCTACCCCTAGTTCATCTGCGGAATAGATGGTTTTTACATCCTCTGATTCCAGCGTTCGCCCAGACTTACTATAGGCCAGCATTTCTGTTGGACTTATGAAGTGGTCATTATACTGGATGGACTCACTGATGTCCTCCTCTTTATGGTAGTTGATAAATACAGGAAAGGTTTTGGTTTCTTTGTCGAACTTATATCCACCAATGTTTAAAGGTACCTCATTTTTACCCCAATCAAGAAGCCTACAGACATCTTCATAGGTATACTTTTCATGGAGGACAAAGTTTGTATTCGCGTAGGTATTGCTATATTCCTCATCATAGATTTCAAGCCCCAACGCTAGGAGCTCTTGAAGAATTGCCAAGAACTCAGGATTTTCAAGGCAGCTTTGGAAAGCTCTGGTGACTTTATAATCTTCTCCATCCTTCTCCAAAAAGACTGCTTCTTTATAGGTATTTTTAGAAGAGCCCGTGGCGAAATTTTGTGTCATTTGGTGGACCAAATTGATACGGGTATTTTCACTAAGCTGCACCCCATAGTGCTCTTCCATTAGCACCGTCAAATGTTTTAACACATCTTCTTTTCCTTCCATCAAAAGACGAATCAGTTCCAGCTCATGGGGTCTTTTCCCATTGACATACTTCTTGGACACAAACTCTATGAAGGTTTCTTCCAATGTATTCAACTGGACTCCATAGGACTTCTCATATTTTTTGAGAAAAACATGGTAGGATTTTTCTTTCGCCAAGATTCGATCAATACTCAGTACATTATACTTTCTAAACTCATGAAGATATGGAATCCTGCCCAGTCTATGCTTGAGAATTTCATAAGCTTCTTTGATGATCTTTAAATTATTGAAATCTGTATGATCTATAGCTTTATAGATTCTCTCCCGCGTGATTTTATCAAAGTGGATGGTAGAGCAGCCATGGATCACACGATTTCCTTCCGCCACATAGCGCCGAATGTTGTCTTTGTTGTAGGTATGGTCTCCAGACAGTGCTATGGGAATGAGAAAGTTATTACTGTAATTACCAATGAAGTCTAAAACCACCACATATTCTTTATCAAAGGTTTTTCGAAGACCACGACCAAGCTGCTGCACAAAAATGATGGCCGATTGGGTAGGTCTTAGCATCACCACTTGATTCACCTCAGGAATATCCACCCCTTCATTAAAAATATCCACAGTGAAAATGTAATCCAGTGCTCCTTCAGCATTCTCCATTTCCAACCGTTCTACAGCATCCATTCTCTCTTGTTGTGAGTGCGTGCCACTTAAAGCTACCGTTCTATAGCCTAGGGCATTAAACTTCTTTGACAAAAGCATAGCCTCTTCATTTCTACTACAAAAGACCAGCCCTTTTACCCGGTCTCCAGAATACCCATAGACTTCCATCTTTTCTTTAATATAGACAACCCGATCATCCGCCGCTAGTAAGTTAAAAGAAGATTCATCCCCGATGACTTCTCCCTCCAGCACCACATCCGTGATACCAAAATAATGGAAGGGACAAATCATATCTTCTTTCATGGCATCATTTAAACGAATTTCAAAGGCCACATTCCGATCAAAAAGCTCGAAAATATCAAATCCATCCGTTCGCTCTGGGGTCGCAGACATGCCCAGGAGAAACTGCGGCTTGAAATAGTCCATCACTGTCTTATAGGACTTGGCACCTGCACGATGCACTTCATCGATGACGATATAGTCAAAGGTCCTGGGGTCAAATCTCCTGTAAATATGCTCTCGAGACAAGGTTTGAATGGTGGCAAAAATAAAGTCCGCCTCATAATCTCGATGATTTCCACTTAAGATGGCCATACTTCTGCTATGTCCAAAAACTTTTCGAAAACTGATCTGTGCTGCTTTAGCAATTTGCTCTCTATGTACCACAAATAGGAATCGCTTGGGTTGAACTTTTTTCACATCAAAGGCTGCTAGATAAGTTTTTCCGGTACCCGTGGCAGAAATGATTAAGGTTTTGTCTTCTTTTCTTTCTCTTGCTTTTTCCAACTCCATAAGTGCTTTTACTTGCATCTTATTGGGCTTGATCCCTCCCACATAGGTGGTATTGTTCATTCTATGCCCATGAATCTGCTGCTTCGTTTCATTCCTCACAGCCTTATGAAGGTCATAGATCTCCTTATATTGTCTGATCCATTCTTCATTCACCACGGTGCCACAGGCAAACATATGTTGAAATTCTTGTAAGGTGCTTTTTAAAAGAGCACCTTCTGTGGTGGCGGATACTTTTAAGTTCCATTCTTTATTCTGACACAGTGCACTTTGGGTAAGATTGCTGCTGCCAACAATGATGGTATACTCTTCTCCCCTTCGAAAAATATAGCCTTTAGTATGCATCTTTGCCACGTCCTCTGTGACAATCCGAAGCTCAATGTTTGGTAGTTGTAGGAGCCTCTCCAGCGCTTTAGGTTCGGAGAAGTTTTGGTATTGAGAAGCCACAATCTTTCCACGTACGCCTTTTTCCGCAAGTTCCATGAGCTCATGATAAAGGGTGGTCACCCCTGTATCTGTGATAAAAGCCACAGAGAAAAAGAATTCCTCACACTTGTTTAGCTCCCCTAGAATACTGGTCAGTACCTTTTCACCATAATCTGGATTGTTGATAATGAGCTTTGGTTTATAATGCTCTAATGCGCGTTCTTCTTGGTTGTAAAACCCATGGAGGAGCCCTTTCTTTAGTTCACTACCAAAATTCATCTACGCACCCTCCTTTAGTTTCATCACCAAGGGCACATCCGCTGGTGCCCAATCCAGGTCTAATAAAGATTCTCTTTCCTGCCAAACATAGTGTAGATGCTCTCGAAGCTTAAACTGAAAGGTCTCCACTTCCAGGAGATACCCATGCATGAGAATCCTAAAATCTGGATAGGTGTGATTCACGCTCATAAAGTACTGATTCTCCAGCACCGTAATCTTCACATCCATCTCTTCTTGGAGTTCTCGCTCCAACGCTTTGTGTAGAGCTTCTCCAGGTTCCACCTTTCCTCCCGGAAACTCGTATTTTTTCGAAATATAAGAAAGGGGACTTTCTCCCCTTTGCATGCATAAAAATGTATTCCCCTTTTTAATGATTGCTGCTACTACTTCTACTGTCTTCATAATTCACCTTTCTCATACACCCACTCTTCATCACCATGGTAGATCATCCTTTTACTCATCCCCCCATCCACGGTGATGTTCTCACCATTGATGAAGTCAGCTTTCTCCTCACAAAGGAAAAGCACCGTTCTTGCAATGTCCTCTGGAACACCTACTCTTCTAGAGGGATGCTGCAGTTCATCTTCCATGGCATGGGGTTTCTCCCCTGTGGTATCAATCCATCCAGGAGCAATGCTGTTCACTCTTGCAAGTCCCTGTAGACTCATGGCCATGGCATGGGTTAAGGCAGTAATCCCGCCTTTCGCAGCGCTATAACTTTCCGTATCCTTCTGGCTCATGAAGGCTCTGGTGGATGTGATGTTCACAATAGAAGCCACAGGATTCAAATGATCTTTTAAAAGAAGCGTAAGATAATACGGAGCAGATACCCCCACCCGAAGAATCTCATTGAACTCTTCATAGGTGCAGCCGCTGAGAAGTCCCTTATGGCTGAAACAGGCATTATTTATGAGAACATCCACTTTCCCGTACCTTTTCTTGATCTCTTCCGCAAACTCCACCAGCACAGATTCAGAAGCAAGGTCTCCCTCGAAAAAGAAGTGCTTCTTCTGATCTTGAAGTGATGAAAGAAGATCCTTCCCTGCATCTCCATCCTTATCGATAAATGCCACCGAAGCGCCCTCTTTGTCAAAGGCTCTTACCAAGGCTTTTCCAATGCCATTGGCTCCTCCGGTGATGACACATACTTTTCCATCCAATTCTCTCACCTCATATTTAATGGTTTACACTAAGCCTAGTATATCAAAATTAACTGTATATTTGAATAATTTACAGAATTATGTATAGAATCTATTCTTATTTGTATACTATTGGATGCATCTAACTGGAAAGTACCACAAAATATATCCCAATGTCAGGACAGTAACTTTTCATTTTTCTGAAGTCAACTCTGAAAAATTTCCTGAGCACGCATCTCTAACAGTGTTTATCGCAAAATAAAAGACCGCATTACTGCAGTCTTTATCAAAATCTATTCTGTGATCTTCAATGCATTGGACATGGAAATGAGAAGAAGAAGCCCCGTGAGAAGAACCACTACAGCTGCTGACAGAAGAAAATCCCCCGAAGAGAACATCTCCGTCATGAGGTTCACGTTCTCAGAAACCAGCGTCATGGGATTATAGGGCTTAAGATCTGAGAAGAGCCCAAGAAGCGTAAAAATCAGTGCTGCTCCTCCCGCAAGTAGAAGCGCCCCATATACATTCTTAAACAGCAGGCCTCCAAAGATTACCATGCTGAGGAGAAGCACCCCAAAGATCCACATACCCAAAATGCCTAAGAACAGGTTCGGCAGCTCCATTTTCTCAAAAAAGTACAACGTATACCCCAGGGTGATGAGGGCAGATGCGGCGTAAGACAAAGTCCATTGAAACACCGCTGAAGTAAACTTAGAAAGCACCACCACTTTTCTTGAAAGACCCTTGGTCACCATATGGATGAGGGTTCCTTTTGAAATCTCCCCCGCCATGATCCCGCTGAAAATCACTGTCAGGACGATCATTCCCGTCTGGGCTCCATTTTTAAAAAACTGCATCCAGGAATCTATGGCTTTGGGCTCTTCCAGGGTAATGGTCATGCCTTCCGGCAGAACACTTTCAAGGATCTCCGGTAACACC
>DOKV01000092.1 GCA_003510765.1 Clostridiaceae bacterium
AATTTTGTGAAATCAAAGAAAGAACCCTTTTCTATGTCATAGTGAGGAGTTTTACCCTTTCTTCTAGAGCCGTTGTTCTTTTTCCTATGCTCATTTTAGAAAAAACTCCCTAGCCCAAAAAGGCTAGAGAGTTTTTCAAGGATTAAACCCTTATTTGAAGCGATTAATTTCCTTCTTCACCAGTTGATGGAGTTGATTTAGATCCGATACATCTCCATACTCAATGAGTTTGTTTAATTGACTTTGAAACCTGGATGCTTCTTGAATTTTCCCCATGGACATGAGAAAGAGGATGTCATTCATGATGCGAGATACCAAGGCAGATTTCACTTCAAACAGTTTTTGCGCATCTTTGATTTCATCTTTAATATCCAGCATGGTTTGGTCCAGCTGATAAGCAGACTCCGCTGCTTCTTTTAGCTTGGATTTGATATTTTCGGGAATGCTTTGTTTGTACTTATAGTTTAAGCTATGTTCCGTCACGGCCCAAAAATTCATGGCCAAGGTTCTGATTTGGATTTCTCCAATGATGTTCACTACTCCTTGGGCCATGTTTACAGGGTACTCCACAATCATATGATAACTTCTGTAGCCGCTGGGCTTGACATTGGTGATGTAGTCTTTTTCGTAGAGGATCCGCATATCGCTTCGTCCTCGTAGCAGTTTCACCACGATGTCAATATCATCTACAAACTGTACCATAATCCGGATGCCGGCGATGTCTTCTAGCTCTTCTGCTAGCCGATCATGGGGAATGGCAAATTTATTGGCCTTCTCTAACATGGAAGAGATTTCCTTGACTCTTCCTGTGATAAATTCTATGGGCGAATAATCATTTTTTCTTCGAAATTCCGTACGAATGGCTCTGAGCTTTACCTTCAGTTCTTCCACCGCTTGTTCATATGGAATCAAAAAAGTTTTCCAATCTTTACTGGCCATAAACACACCTCTCACAACGGTCCATTTTGCTTCCCTTAGGTTCTCTCCTAATTATACCAAAATTAACGGCTTTTTACTCCTGTTGTGAAAGAAAGGCTGCTTTTCTTACCAAGGATCTGGGGAGAAGCCTCGTGAGTACCGGAATCACCTTCTCAAAAGTACCGGGGACCACCACCGCTTTGCCTCTCCACATCCCCAGGTATCCAATGTCTGCCACAGCTTTGGCTTCCATCATGAAAGCTTTGGATGCTGGAGTCTTTTGCATCTTTGCCCGTTCTTGAAACCCTGTTTTCACAGGCCCTGGACAAAGGGCAGACACCTTTACTCCCTGGTGCTTCAATTCTTCATGCATGGCTTCTGAAAGGCTCAGCACATAGGCTTTGGATGCATAGTAATTGGCCATGACAGGGCCAGGCATAAAGGCAGCCAAAGAAGCCACGTTGAGCACATACCCATACCCTCTTTCTGCCATGGGTTTCACAAAGCGTTTGTTCATTTCCAGTAAAGACAAGACATTGAGTTTCACAAGATCCTTCTCTACAGAAAGATCTGTATCCACCAGTCGTCCAAAGGACCCAAACCCTGCGTTATTCACAAGGTAATCCACTTGGAGCCCTTCTTCCATGATGGCTTCATAGAGTTCTTCTGCTGCCTTGTCCTTGGTTAAGTCCTTTGCATATACCCGTACATCAACGGCATAGTCCGTTTCAAAGCGGCTCTTCAGCTCCTTGAGCTTTTCTTCTCCTCGAGCCACCAAGATTAAAGAAATCCCATCTTTCGCAAAATTTAAAGCCAGTTCCAAGCCAATGCCTGAAGTGGCCCCAGTGATCAGTGCATATCCTTCCATATAAACCTCCTAAGATCTTTTCTATCATTATAAACTAGAATCCTTAGATTTTCTTTAGCATTGCTCCCTCTCTATGAAAAAATCTCTCAAGGTAACTCCTTCCCTTCCTAAAAAGAAAGCACACCCCAGAAGACATCATAAAGTCCTTTGGCGTGTGCTTTCCACTGCATCTATACTATTTTACAAGGTCTTTGACCATGGCTACTACATTGGGTACGTTGAAGCCATACTTCTCCATGACCAAATCCCCAGGAGCCGAAGCGCCAAAGGTATCGATGGCCAAGATTTTGCCTTCGTCTCCAGTGTATCGTTCCCATCCAAGAGGATTGGCCATTTCCATAGCCAGTCTCTTCTTCACAGAAGGATTCAGCACCTTTTCTTTATAAGCCTTCTCTTGCTTTTCGAAAAGATCCCAAGAGGGCATGGAAATCACAGCCACATCTATGCCTTCTTCTTTGAGGACCTGCTGAGCTTCATAGGCCAGAGGCACTTCTGAACCTGTGGCGATGAGGAGGGCATCACTGACTTCCTTCTTTGAAGGAGACGCAATATAAGCGCCACGTCTCACGCCTTCTAAAACATCTTCTTTGGATACTGGAAGGGTGGTGAGGTTTTGCCTTGACAAGGTCAACACCGTGGGTGTATTCTTCTGCTCCAAGGCCACCTGCCATGCTGCATAGGTTTCATTGCCATCGGCTGGACGAATCACAGACAGATTGGGCATGGCTCTTAAGGATGGCAGATGTTCCACGGGTTCATGGGTGGGTCCATCTTCTCCCACAGCAATACTATCATGGGTAAAGACATAGACCACAGGAAGTCCCATGAGGGAGGACAGTCTGATGGCTGGTCTTACATAGTCTGAGAAGACAAAGAAGGTTCCGCCAAAGACTCTAAGACCTCCATGAAGATGGATCCCGTTCATCATGGTCCCCATGGCAAATTCTCGCACACCAAACCAGATGTTTCGGCCCTTGGGATTCTCAAAAGAATAGTCTCCTACCCCATTGATGGTGGTTTTGTTAGACCCTGCCAAGTCTGCAGATCCACCAAAGAGGCTTGGTAGCTTCTTGGCAAAGAAATTGATGGCTTCTCCAGAAGCATTTCTTGTGGCCACGCCTTTGCCCGTTTCATAAAAGGGCATACCCTCTGTGAGGTTTTCTGGAAGCTTTCCAGAAATGGCATCTACGAGCTCTTGGGACAGGTCTGGATACTTTTCAGTATAGGCCTTAAACATGGCATCCCACGCTTCATTTCCTCGGACACCATAGTCTTCAATGTGATTTCTAAAGGTGCTATAGGCTTCTTCTGGCACAGTGAAAGGTTCTTGACCATATTGGAAGAAGTCTTTGGTGGTCTTCACCCCTTCTTTGCCAAGGGGTGCACCATGGACTTTTGAGGTTCCTTGATTAGGGGCGCCCATACCAATGATGGATTTGATTTCAATAAGGGTAGGCTTATCTGTAACTTTTTTCGCTTCCTTAATGGCTTCATCCACCGCCTCTAAGTTGTTGGCGTCATCTACTCTTAGGTAGTGCCATCCGTAAGCTTCATAGCGATCTTTCACACTTTCTGAGAAGGACTTATGAAGATCTCCATCTAAGGAAATGTCATTGGAATCATAGAGCACGATGAGTCTACCAAGCTTTAGGTGACCTGCTAGAGAAGAAGCTTCATGAGAAACACCTTCCATGAGGTCTCCATCTCCACAGAGGGCATAGGTGTAGTGATGAATCAGGTCAAAGTCTTCTTGGTTATACTTGGCACCCAAGTGGTTCTCTGCCATGGCCATACCTACAGCCATGCCAATGCCCTGTCCAAGAGGGCCAGTTGTTGCTTCCACGCCTACAGTATGGCCATACTCTGGATGTCCTGGGGTTAAAGATCCCCATTGTCTAAAGTTCTTCAGCTCTTCCATGGGTAGTCCATACCCTGCCATATGGAGCAGGGAATACAGTAATGCGGATCCATGGCCTGCAGAGAGTACAAAACGGTCTCTGTTAAACCAGGTAGGATTCTTAGGGTTGTGCATCATGTTCTTAGCCCATAAAACATAGGCAAAGGGGGCTGCCCCAAGAGGAAGGCCTGGATGGCCTGAGTTTGCTGCCTCAATGGCATCGATGGATAATGCCCGAAGGGCATTGATACTAAGGGTATCGTTATTGTTGTACATGTCTACCTCCAAAAATATATTCATGATTTGGTCTCGTGACGATAAAAGGATTGTCTTACTCTTGGATCAATACAGGATGAAAATCGATGTAATCACAAGAGGTGAGGATATACTCCACACCCTTACGCTCTCCTGTCATGACCCGCTGAAGAGATTTCCCATGGAGATGACCATAAATGACCTTTTCCACTTGGTACTCCTCAAAGATCTCTGTGAACCCTGAATCTTTAAAGGTTTCATTCACTGGGGGATAATGAATCATCACAATGAACTTTTGAAACCCCTTTTTCTTGGCTGCATCCAGGGAGAGTCTTAAACGAAGAAGTTCTCTTTTATAGATTTTCTCATCCTCTTCTTGAAAGGCATTACTTCCTGGAATGACCCATCCTCGTGTCCCACAGATGGCATAGTCTTCATAGGCAAAAAAATTATTTTGAATAAAATCCATGTTCTCATACATTTTATTCAGCTTGGTGATGCTTCCCCACCAATAATCGTGGTTTCCTTTGATGAGGATCTTTCGCCCAGGTAGGTTTGCTACGTAATTGAGCTCCTCCATACCACTATCTAAGTTCATGGACCAGGAAAGATCTCCTGCCAAAAGCACCGTGTCTTCTTCTTTGATCACCCGGAGCCAGTTCTCTTTGATTTTTACATCGTGGTCTTTCCAATCATCAGAAAACACATCCATGGGTTTCTCTCCACTTAAGGAGAGGTGCAGGTCTGATATGGCATATAAGGCCATCAGTGCACCATAAGGATTCTATAGATCTTCTTCTTGCCTTTTTTCACCAAGAGATAATCTTCTTCAAAATCCGTTTCCTTTAACTGATGATGGATGTTTGAAATCTTCTCTTCCCCTATGCTGACGCCACCTTGTTCGATATTTCTTCTACCTTCTGCTTTAGAAGGGAAGACTCCCCCTGCCAGGAGAATCTCAAGGAGGCTCTTACTAAGATCCTCTTTGGTAATTTCAATGGTCGGTACATTGGAAAGATCCGTTCCGCCCCCAAACAGTGCTTCTGCGGCACTTTTGGCTTTGTCTGCTTCCTCTTCACCGTGGACCAGCTTTGTGACTTCAAAGGCCAAAAGCTTTTTGGCTTCATTAATATCTTGACCTTCCAAAGCTTCTATTCTTTCTATCTCATCGATGTCCACAAAGGTTAACAGCTTCAAGCATTTCACCACATCTCGGTCATCCACATTTCTCCAGTACTGATAAAAATCATAAACCGGGGTCTTTTCAGGATCTAACCATAGGGCACCATTGACAGTTTTCCCCATCTTTTGCCCTTCTGCATTGGTTAAGAGTGTACAAGTCATGGCAAAGGCAGTCTTTCTTTCTTTTCTTCTCACCAGGTCAATGCCTGCCAGCATATTGGACCACTGATCGTCCCCGCCCAGCTGCATGGTGCAACCATGGTGCTGATTGAGGTAAAGGAAGTCATACCCTTGCATGAGCATGTAATTAAACTCTAGGAAAGACAAGCCCTTTTCCATTCTTTGCTTGATGCTTTCTGCCCGAAGCATATTGTTTACCGAAAAATGGATGCCGATGTCTCGTAAAAAATCCACATAATTTAGGTCCATGAGCCAATCTGCATTGTTTAACAAGATGGCTTTGTCCTCACGAAAATCAATGAACCGCTGCATCTGCTTTTTGATGCCCACAATATTCCTTTCAATATCTTCTCTGGTGAGCATAGAACGCATGTCGGTTTTCCCTGAAGGGTCTCCAATCATGGCTGTGCCACCACCCAGCAACGCAATGGGCCTATGTCCTGCCTTTTGCATATGGGCCATGAACATCATGGCAATAAAATGCCCTACATGAAGACTGTCTGCTGTGGGGTCAAAGCCAATGTAAAAAGTCACTTTTTCCGTTTCCAAAGCTTTTTTGATTTCTTCTTCATGCGTCAATTGCTTGATGTACCCTCTTCTTTGCAATTCTTCAAATATACTCATACTTACAACTCCTGACGATTTATACTACACCTAAGTATCTCATTGATTGATGAATATTTCAAGATTTTGAAAAGGCCAAAGAACCTTTCTTATTCTTTCTTTCCGCTGGGTAAAGGAACGCAAAAAAAGGAAGCGGTTTCTTTCTATCCCTAGAAAGAAGCCGCTTCCTTTAAAAGCCTCCTCTTAGAAGTCTTTCTTTTGAAAAGCACGAAAAGCTCCAAAAATGGAGCTTTTTAAAAGGTTAACTAAGCACCTTATACTTTTCAAGTTCAGAAACTGCCAGCTCTCCTTCATCATGCATGGCGATATATAGATCGATTTTATGCGTGTCAGAGAAGGCTTGGAGTTTTTCAAAGATCTTTTCAGAGCGATCACTTTTCTTATCAATGCCATTGAGTAGTCCATCCACAAATATTGTGGTGACGTCATAATTTGTAGCGATGATGCCACATAGGAATCCATAGATGGAGCGGTAGTCTGTCAGTGCGTATTCATCTGCGTCAATAAATCGGATTTCCCGATCCAGTTCATGGATGGCACGGGAATCGTCATCAATAAACACCACGTGACCTTTGGCTGTTTTGACCTGTTCATTGGCAAGAGACACCATTTTCTTACTTTTTCCGGATCCTCTCTTGCCATAAATTACCTGTATCATGTCAATCACTCCCTTTGTATATTTGGTTTCTGAAAACCTTTAACTATGTCTCTATTATATAATTATCCGAAAATTTAGTCAAACGCATTGGTGAGGTTTTCCGATACTTTTGTCACTAGTAACTTAGTATTTACGCAAACTTCACAATGAGAAAACGAGGATCATCGACAAACTCATAATGGTTTTTCCATGGCCAAGAATTTTTTTCACTTTTCCCCGTTCACTTTGTGGGAATAATCTGATATAATATAGTTGCCGAAAGGTAATATTATTTAGACACAGTAATTTTCTTAGTGATCCAGGCCTTAGCCTCAGAAAACCTGAAAAACTACTGTTGCTAAGGAGGAAAAAACATGGAAGACAAGAAGATCATGTGCAGAGACTGCGGAAACGAGTTCACATTCACCGTTGGTGAGCAAGAATTCTACAAGGAAAAGGGATTTGAAAACGAACCAGTTAGATGTCCTGACTGCAGAAGAGCTAGAAAAGCTGAGAAAATGAACGGCAGAAGATAGTTCCTGAGAAAGGTAGTTACAATGTAACTACCTTTTTTTGCGAGATAAAGCTATAATAGACCAATAGAGAAGACCATCTTTTTCTAAAAATCGTAAATGGAGGACAACCCAATGGAAGACAAGAAAAAAATAGTTTTTAGCGCCATTAAGCCATCAGGGGAACTAACCCTTGGCAATTATTTAGGAGCCATCAAAAACTGGATTGGCCTGCAAGACGACTACGATTGCTATTACTGCATCGCAGACCTTCATGCCATCACCGTGAGACAAGAACCCAAGGACCTACGAAAGTGGGTGTTAGAAATCCTTGCCATTTATGTGGCCTCTGGGCTAGACCATACAAAGAGCGCCCTCTTTGTGCAGTCTCAT
>DOKV01000190.1 GCA_003510765.1 Clostridiaceae bacterium
AAAAGGCCTTAATTGAAAATTATACTTATTTTCAATTAAGGCCTTTTTTTATATTTTAAATCTATTAATTATCATTTGTAAATCTTGAGCTAATATAGCTAAACCATTACTAGCACCTGCGATTTCTTCAATAGAAGCTGATTGTTCCTCCATTGAAGCTGAGGCTTCCTCAGTAGAAGCTGAGTTTTCCTCTGCTATAGCAGTTAAGCTTTGCATAATATCTAAAATCTCTTCCTTCATTTGCTCCATTTCTTTGCCCACGTCATGTAGCTCAATAACATATTTAATTTCATCTTCCATAGATTCATCAATTAACAAATATTTATCTTTACTGTTGTTGACACTTTTTGTTTGATCTCTTACAACGACTTCTACTCTTTCCATTGTTTCAACTGCATTTTCAGCATTTTTTTGCAGTTCTTTAACTGTATTACTTATTGATTTAGATGATAATGATGATTGCTCTGCAAGCTTTCTAATCTCCTCTGCCACCACAGCAAATCCTCTACCCGCTTCCCCCGCTCTGGCCGCCTCAATGGCTGCATTTAACGCTAAGAGATTGGTTTGATCTGCGATGCTAGAGATCATGGAGCTTGCTTGGCCTATGTTTCCTGCACTCTTATTGGTGAGTTCAATGATGGTGGCAATGTCCTTTACAGAACTGGTACTCTCCCCAGTGATGTCCATGAGTTTTTCCATTTCACTCATCCCAATGCCTACGATTTCAGACACTTGCTCATTAGAAGCACTCAGCTGTGTAAGCAGCTTGTTGTTCACTTCAATGCTTTCCCCTAAAGACGCTGCCTTCCCTGAACCATCTTCTGTATTAGATGCTTGTTCTGAAGCACCTCGTGCTATTTCTTCTACAGTCTTGGATACTTCTTCAGCAGTAATTGCAGACTGGTCTGCACTGGCTTGAAGCTGCCTGGAAGAAGAAGCCACATCTTGGGAGGAATGATCCACCTTCCCAAGGACTTCTCTAAAGCTTAGAATGATCTGCTGTAGGGCTCTTGAAATATCCCCCGTCTCATCCTTTGCTTTTAAAGCTTTATCAGGAAGATCTTCTCGAAGATCTAGATTTGCAAGAACCTTTGCTTTGGCCACCAAGGGCTTTAAAGGTTTCACAATGCTTGTACCAATGACATAGGTGAACACAATGCCCACCACCATAATCAGGATCGCCACATAAAAAATATTTCGTTGAATAACTTGTGCACCAGCGAGCACATAGTCCTCTGTAGCTGTGACCACCAAGGTCCACTCCGTACCTTCCAGTGGTGAAAAAGCCACATAACGATTTTGATCATCAAAGGTAAACGTAGAAATACCTGCTTTTCGATCTAGAATAAACTGATGCATTTGCCCTTTCACCGAGGACGCATCTTCTTTAATGGGATTAAACTTATTCATCACAAGATTGCGATCTCTATGGGCAATGACGGTGCCTTCGGCATCTAAGATAAAGGAATAGCCATCCGCTCCATGGACTATGCCATCGGTAAGATCGCTTAACACAATCCCCTCATAGCGTCCAAGAAGACCGCCCACCACTCGAGTATTTTGATAAATAGGCGTGGAAAACATCAGCACTGGTTCCCCCGTGGTGGGGCTGGTGCCAAAGAAAATCACTTTCTCCCCCTCAAATACTCGAAGGGCTGCATCCTCTGCTGGTAACTGAACCACCTGCCCGTTGCGGTAATTTAGGCTACCATTGGGTAAAATCACGGCGATTTCGTCAAATTCAAGCTTATTGATCTGACGATTGATGAGGCTATACATCTCTTGAAGACCCATGGCCTTCATCTCATCCATTTCCGCTAGAATGTCTAGAGCCACTCGCTGAGTATTGAGATTACTCTCAATCAAATCCGAGCCTTCTATGGCTTGATAGGATAAGTTTAGTTCTGCTCCCTCACTTAAAACATCCGTGGCCGTCATAATAGACACGATCCCTAAGCTGATGGCCAACACCGCCACCAACGCTGTAAAACTAACGATCAATTTTCCCCGTATTTTCATCTTTGCCCCTCTTTTCTGTATACTTCATTCTGCCATTTCTTTGATCTCTAGCCAACATCTCTCTTGGCTACTTAAGCTACCTATGTCCTTTGTTTGGTAAAACGCCAAAAAGCCTTACCAAACAAAGGAATTTTATTCTTCCGCTGATCCTCACACCCTCTATAGATACTACATTAGGAATCCACCAAAGCGCTGAAAAAATCGCACCATGTATTATATCGACCAGATACATAGAATGTTAAGATGTAACCAAAAGAATCTTGTAAACTTTTTCTTCCGCCCTCCCTCTCGTTCCCATCAAAAAGAAGTGGCCCAAAACCACGCTCAAGTGAACGTATGCCATGACCACTTCTTTACCCTCTTCTCCTACTAGGCGAAAGAGCTTTCTCAATAGCTTTTCTTGTTACTTTTCCCCATAAGCTTCCACCACCAAAAGCTCATAGCGATCAAAGGTGGCCATGGTGTGGTCTTTGGCCATGGGCGCATCTAAGATAAAGACGCGCTGTTCCCCTTTGGCCACATCCGTAAGGTGCCTTGAAATAGCCCCCACCATTTGATCTCCCTCATAATAAAGACCAAAAATTTTCACCATTGTAAGGGTTTCTTCTCCTTTATTTTGCAGCGTCACTTCTAATGCTTTGAAAGCTCCTTCAGAAATCTCTAGAATGCGTACAGCATCCTTTAAAAAGATGAGCGAAGGCATTTCTTTTTCCGCCAAAGCCACAGAAACTGCCGAAACCTCAACCTCAGCTGTCTCTTCACCACCAAAAAACCCATAGGACACTTCCCCTGGTCCAAGACCTAGGAAATAGAGTTCTTGGGAAACATCCCCACTATAGGTCACCTTTGCCGTCACATGATCCATCACTGCCTGGCCATGGTTTCGAAGTGCCAACAGTAGTTTCCCATTCTGAAGCTTGTGCAGATCATAGGACAAGGGAAGATTGCTCTCCTCATCCCTCCCTAGGGGTGCCTCTTCCAACGCCTTCGTTCCCCCTTCTTTGTAGCCCTCCACTTCTGCTTCATAGTTTTCATGAACCCACTTTCCTTTGAAGCTTCGATGCTCATCCAGGACCTTGTCATAGATAATTTCTTCTAGAATCCACCGACCAGAGGCAATCCCTTCCGCCTCTACCATCACTTGTAGCGCTATGCTTTCTAACCCCTTTATGTTTTCCTCACTCACTAATGGACCCCCATGCCCTTCACAGGTTGCCCATCCTCATCTTCATAAATCACAGTCCCACCCATGAAGGTGATGGTTTCTATAGAAAGGTTTTCCACTGTAAATTGAAATACTGTGTGCGTTGGATGGATCACCTTTTGAAAAGGAGAGATCTTCACTGGAAGCTCCCATAGGTCTTGAAATTCTGCCATGGTCCTACCTGACACAGTCCTCTCTTCTCCCTCTCCACAAAAAAACATCCTTGGAAGAACAGCATCATAACCAACATCCACAAACTCATCCACTTCTTCATGGTTCTCCTCCTTTCAATGAACTTTCACTGATCATCTTCATGATACCCCAAGAGCCCTTTTAAGACCTCCCCCTAAAGGTGGAATTCCTCTCCCCCCATTTAGGGAAAACCAAAAAAATCCCCACCAGAAGACGCCTTCCGTGAAAGGATTTTCTGGTGGGGACACACTATGGAATTCTTCTTAAGTAAAGTGGTCCTTAGTAGATCTCTATAGGACCCTTCACCCACTACTTTGTGGGATCCACATCTACCTCTTTTTCAGCTTCTTTAAAGTAATCTCCTGTTAAAATCAAATTGGAAATATAGGGCGCTTGGAAAAGGTGATCGTGGTCTTTGGGGTCTCCTAGAATCTCTCCTGTGGCTAAAATCACGGAGCCTTCTCCTTCTCTAAAGAGATTGCTGCCCATGACCTTATCCGTATAAAGATCTTCTTCTATGCCATAAAGATAGAGCAGCGTTGGCAGCATATCCACCTGGCCCCCTAAAGTCTCCACATCGATCCGGTCCATGCCAGGTACGTGAATAAAGAAAGGAAGCTTCATGTCATTGTCTGGTAAATTAGAATCATGATACTTATGGATGCCTTCATGGTCTCCAAATACAACAATGGCGGTATTTTCAAGCTCTCCACTTTCTTTAAGCTCTTCATAGAATGCGCCTAGGTAGTGGTCTGTGTAGTGAATGCTCTCTAGATATCCTGCATCATGATTGTCCCAGGGCACACCCAAGTAGCGATACTCTTCTTCGATGTTAAAAGGCGTATGGGAGGTGACGGTCATGACATAGGCGTAATAAGGACTTTTCGCCCGCTGAATTTCCTTCATGGACTGCGCAAATAAAGACTCATCTAAAATGCCCAGTCCGCTATATCGCTTGTCCTCAAAATGATCTTCATCAATGTAGCGATCAATGCCGATGTTGGGATACACGATATCTCGATTCCAGAAGGCCGCCATATCTCCGTGGATGGCTAAAGTCTCATACCCTTTGTTTTGAAAAATTCTTGGGAGGGCAAAGTAGGCATTTTCACCATAACTCATGAAGGCACTGCCCTTTTGTGCAGGATATAGCCCTGTATTAAACATGAGCTCTGCGTCAGAACTAACCCCCTCTTGGGTCTGGTCACGCACATTATGGAAATTAATGCTGTTTTCCATGAGCTTTAGAATATTTGGCGTCACCGGCTGTCCCTCATATTCATAGTCCACCACAAAGCTTTCTAAAGATTCGAAGTGTACTACAATGAGGTTTTTCCCTGCCAAGATGCCCTTTAGAGGTTCATACGCTGGTGCTACGTTGAAATGAGACGCATTTTCTTCAAACCACTCATCGATGGCCACAATTTCCTCTTCACTTAATTTCTTCACACGATCTCGAATGAACGTGGCCATATTCATCATGTGATTGCCCACAGGGGAATACAAAATGGTGTGATTTTCATAATTTTCAATGCCCTCGGTTCTTCTTACGGCAAAGAACTGGGTAAGCATCATGGTAAAGCTTAAAGCAAAGGCCGTGCCAAAAAGGCTCCACCTTTTTAGCCTCATCCCTCTATTCTTGTCAACCCTTTTCAGCTCATGCATTTTCTTCGCTTTTCGCAGTAAAATCACCGAGAAGGGAAGATCTACAAAAACCAGGAAATTCAAATTCATGAAGTACTCACTGGTACTGGCTGCAAACTCTGGGCTGATGTTCTTTAAATACAGTACATACAAACTAAAGAGTCTATTGAGCCCACCAAAATAGGTCATATCAGCATAAAAAAGGATAGAGTAGGCACCATTAACCAAGAAGAAGTACCACAGTTTCTTTCTCCCTTCAAAAAGGAAAGAGAAGGAAACCACCATAAAGATTGGCGCAATGGATAAAAAGCTGGAGAAGAAGATCTTCCAACTCATGCCATATAAGGTCGCCATTAAAAAGAGGGATTTGACATATAAGATCCCCCCTAATGTCAATGGAAGGCTCCACTTGTTTTGTGTCAGTTTTTTAATCATCATGTCCATCTATCATTCACCTCATGTAAGCATTTTTTCGCCTACTCTTCTTATTATCATCATACCAAAGGATTCTTTTTAAAAGTGAAGTTCAGAATGGATTTAAGAATCAATTCAAGGTTCCTTAAGTAATCGGAAACAATATCTCATATAAAGTTAAAATACCCAAGAATTTTTAGTCGTTTTCAACAGAATTTCAATTCTTCGCCACTATTGTTACAGATGTTCTCTTTGTTTTTCTAGTAAATCATGCTACAGTGTAAAAAATAACGTAGTACTACCATGAAAGAAGGGATCCCATGGGCTTTTTAGACCCCCTATTTGAATCACTACAAAAAGAGCGACCCAAAAAACCAAAAGCGCCAACATCTCGTAATCGAAAGAAAAAGAACCCCCTAATCTTCAGCTCCTTTGGCTCTACAAAACTCCCTTATAGCCTACCGCCTCTCGTTCATCGACTTGTGAAAGTCTTCGTCAACCTTGTGTCTCTCCTATTGGTGCTTTATCTAGTGTATTGGTTCTTCTTAAACCTTATTCAAAACGCTAAAATATTTTCCTAGAAGACCTCTTCTATAGCCCTTATAGATGAGGTCTCTTTTCACGGTAAAGGCGTACATGGAACTAATTTTAGAACACCTCATGAAAATTCATGGCTGTTCACTCTAATAGGTAAAGGAGGCGACCTATGAACTGGTTTAAAAAAGAACATGGCTTCTCCAAGGAAGCTTTTATCACCCTCGTGGAACAAGAGCGTGAGCGCCTTTATCGCGTGGCCTACGGGTATTTGAAAAATGAATCTTTGGCACTGGAAGCCTTGGATGA
>DOKV01000038.1 GCA_003510765.1 Clostridiaceae bacterium
ATCAACTATACCGAATGAACCCTTCAAACCCCTGTTGCCATAACTTCTGAACTAGGGTTTCCGCATTTTCTCGCTTGCGAAAAGCGCCCACTTGCACCCGATAAAGACCCTCTTCTTTAGGGCTTTCCTTGATGAGTTCCATCTCCTGAGCCTTTTGATCCACCTCAAGAAACCGTGCAATGGCCCTGGCATAAGCCTTGGCAATGTCTTCTTTGTGACCAATGATCCACAGGGCAATGTCTTTATGGTCATGAAAATTGGTTTCCATGAGCACTGGGGTGAGCCCCAGATTAAAAGGACTTCTCACCTCTGCAAAACCAATGCCGTTAAAGGACTCCATCCCATTCACAAGGTTTCTTGCGCGATTGCTTTTGTAGGGACAAATCCCATCCAGCTCCTCCACCAAAATCTTGGACAAGACCAAGGACTTTGGTGATTTGGGATGATATAGCGCCACGGCACCTGAGGCTTTTCCGCCACCTCCTGCGTTGGAGTGGAGGGCGATATACAGAGAGCATCCCTTGTCTTTGGCTTCCTTAGGTCTTCCTCGCTGAGATATATCCAAGGACAAGTTTGCCAAGACCACCGCTAGGCCATAGTCCTCTTCCAGTATTTTTTTCAGGAGTTTTGCCACCGCCACCATCTCTTTCTCTTCATTGGTGTTGCCTGCTGCATACCGATTCTCTGGTTGCTTACTTGGGGATAGATAAATGGTTTCTCTTCTCATCTTCGCCTTACCTCCACGGATCTTCACGACATCCTTCCTACATCTTTCCATAACTGACCTATGCCCTCTTCTACACATCTGACAAAAAAACTTTGGGGACGGTACTTGAATTTCATTTTTCACTGTGGTATTATGCTTTTAGAAGGCAGGTGAGTTTTGCGTGGCAAGGCAAGCAAGAATAAAAGATCCTTATGGCACATTTCATATTTCCCAATCTGGTGGAGGCCAGCGAGCACTCTTTGAAGAAGAGAAGGACAGAGAAGCATTCTTGTCCATCTTAAAGAAGGCCCAGGCAAAGTATCAGTTTCACCTCTATGCCTACTGCTTATTATCGGACACCACCTATCATTTGGTCATGGACCTCAACGGTGCCGATCTATCCAAAGTGATGAAGAGCATCAATATTGGCTATGCCATGTTTAAAAACCAAGGAACACCCCTTTTTAAAGATCGCTTCAAAAGCACCCTATTAGAAGACGCCTCTTCCACAGAATCTTTGGTGAAGAAGCTCCATGAAAAAGGGGCCAAGGAAAATCTTTGGAACAGTTACTGCATCTACGATCCCACTTCTCCCTTAAAGCTCGATTGGGTATCCCCCTTATCCAGCATCCAAGAGAAGAGCCCTGAGGCTCCCTGTAGAAACTGTATCAACACCTTGGATGAAGCCAAAGAAAAGCTCCTTGTTGTATCCTTAGAAAAAGGTCTTTCCTTACAAGAACTCTTCAAAGCGAAAGACATCCGAAATGATCTCATTTTGACCTTCAGAAAAAATACCACCCTTTCTTTAAAGGAATTGGGTAGCCTCTTTGGGGGCCTTTCTGAATCCAGTATCTGTAAAATACTCAACACCCATTGCGAGAATTAGGCCAAAGACTTTCGGCCTTTTATTTCCTTTGACCATTCAAGTTCTGTCCCTATATGTCCACGCCAGGAGGTTGATACAAGATGTCCTTTTCCTTTCAAATTGATCTGAACAAAGGTACTGTGCAGAAAAACAAACAGACCTTAGACCCTGAGACCCTCTATGATGTGCTCATCGTAGGCGGAGGTCCTTCTGGGCTAAATGCAGCCCTTTATGCCAAAAGAAAAGGCTTAAACGTTGGCATCATCACCAAACGACAAGGAGGCCTTCTACTGGATACCTCTATGGTAGACAACTATTTAGGCATCCAAGAAATCAGTGGAGAAGCCATGGCCCAGGAGTTTCTAAATCATGTACATACCTTGGACATCCCCATGAAAGATGACAGCGAAGTCATTGGCTATAAGAAGATGGACGAGATCCATGTCTTGACCCTCTACTCTGGGGAGGTCTTTCAAGGAAAAACCATCCTCATCGCCACAGGATCAAACCCTCGGCATTTGGGTGTCGAAGGAGAAGATACCTATGCTGGAAGAGGCGTGGCCTATTGTGCCATCTGTGATGCCCCTTTATTCAAAGGCAAAGAGGTCCTCATTGCTGGCGGTGGAAACTCCGCGGTGGAAGCCGCACTAGACCTTGCCAAAGTAGCTACTTCCGTTACTTTGGTCCATAGAAGTCAGCTCCGTGCAGACAATATTCTGATCAAGAAGCTCTATGAGGAACCCAAAATCACCGTCCATTTGGAAACTCAAATAAAGGAAATCTTTGGCGAAAAAGCCATGAAAGGCTTAAGAGCCCTTCATAAGCCCACTGGAGAAGAAAAAACCTTGTATGCAGATGGCCTGTTCATTGAAATCGGTCATGTGCCAAATACTGGGGTGTTCAAAGATCTTCTCACGTTAAATGACCAGGGAGAAATCTTGGTGGATGTGAAGAATCGCACAAATCTTCCAGGGGTTTATGCTGCAGGAGATGTGACCAATGTCCCCTACAAACAAATTGTCATTGCTGCCAGTGATGGCGCGAAGGCAGCCCTTTCCATGAATGAATACTTAAATAGCAAATAACCTATCTATATATAGCGCCCGAACAAACGACCCTACACAAAATTTTGGAGGTATACAGAATGCAAATGTTTAACGAAGAAATCCAAGGCCAATTAAAGGAAATATTCCAAGAGCTCAAAGGAGATGTCACCATCGCGCTATTCACCAAGGAAGGGGAATGCCCAACCTGTGAAGAAACCTTAGCCTACATGCAAGAAGTAGAAGCTTTAAGCGACAAAATTCATTTGGCCACCTATGACATCCAAAAGGATGACGCTTTGGCAAAGGAATACAACATCCAAATGGTGCCTTCCATCGTCTTATTAAACGAAAAGAACGAATACCATGGGGTGAAGTTCAATGGTATTCCAGCTGGCCATGAAATCAACTCTTTCATCCCAGCACTTTTAGAAGTATCTGGACAAGAAAGTGAAGTACCAGCGGAACTGGCTGAGAGAATTAAGAAGATCAACAAACCCGTGAACATCAAAGTCTTCATCACTTTAAGCTGCCCCCATTGCCCAGGTGCTGTGCAAAAGGCACATAAGCTTGCCCTCATGAACCCCATGATTGAAGCGGAAATGATTGAAGCAGAGACCTTTGGCGAACTTTCCATGAAACATAACGTTTCCGGCGTGCCAAAGATTGTCTTTAACGATGAACTAGACCTTCTTGGAAACCAACCCATCCAAGAATTCTTAAACACCATGGAGAAAATCTCCTAAGACAAAAAGATCTTATAACAAATACATCCCCCATAGAAAGCATAAAGGATGACCTTGGCCATCCTTTCTTTCTACAAAGGAGGTACCCAAAATGGAAAAAAACATCGCCCCTAAATCGTTGCAAAGGAGAAAGAGAATCATGAAGATTGCCCTTGGCATCGTCATCGGCGGCCTAGCCGGTTACCTTTATTACTATTTCATCGGCTGTGATGGTACCTGCCCCATCTCTTCCAACCCTTGGCGCTCCATAGTCTATGGGTCCGTCATGGGCACCTTGCTAGGCTCTGCATTTTAACCTTTGGTCCCGAAGTCTAAGCACAAAAGAATATAGAAAAGTGAGGAACTACAGCGTTGAAGAATCATAAAGATCTCTATGTCATTACCCTGGCCTTTTTTGGTCTATCCTTTGTGAACATCCACTTTGCCCTGCTGGGTCTCTTGTGTATGTTTCTACCCATGTATCTGTTGAAAAGAGATACCAAAAAAACCTGGTGTCAGGGCTACTGCCCTAGATCATCCCTCTACATGACCTTGGGAAAAAAGCGAAAGAAAAAAGGACTGCCCACCCCTTTATCCTTCATCAAAGGAAACTTGAAAAATGTCGTGTTGGGATACTTTTTCATCAGTTTAACCATTGCCCTCTTATCCACTATTCAAGTGGTTCGTGGGGCCATGGCACCGATGCTCATCCCAAGATTTCTCATTCTCATCCCCATCACCCTTCCCTTCCCCCAACTGTTTACCTTATCAGCCGCTCCCCTATGGCTGACACACTTTGCTTTTCGCCTCTTTTCCATGATGATGACCACCACCCTCCTGGGTCTTACCCTATCTTATGTGTATAAGCCCAGGACTTGGTGTACCATCTGTCCCATCAATACTGTGTCTGATCTGTACATACTAGACCAAAAGTCCAAAACTTTTCAGCCAGCAAAAAATAAAGCGTCCTAATTAAAGAAAGACGAAGCCAAGAATATCCCCACTCTTGGCTTCGTCTTTTTTGGTCTTTTTTAGTTTTCCTTAGATTCTAGGCAGCCTTATGTCTATCTAAGTTCTTTAAGGCCTCTTTGGCATTTTTTCTTGTGGCCACTTCATAGCGTCTGTAGGCTTCTAAAATCAACGCCACCGCCAAGTATCCCACCACAAAGGACGGATCATAAAGCCAGGTTAGCTTCGGGGCATGCATAAATCCCGTGGCGCTTAACAGGGCGGCAAAGAGGGCGGAAATAGCCGCCTTCTCATAGGCTTCATCCAGTAAGAACACCACGATGGCCCCCCAAAGGAGACCCGTGAACATGGCCCCTTGACCAAGAGGCACAATGCCACTGGAAAGATTGGCCACCACTTCTCCTGCTGCGCCGTTAAAGCGCGTCATGAGATAATTGGCAAAGTAAGGGAACATGGCTAGGACCACCGCAGGAAAATGTTTCTTGTCCACGGTGTTAAAAGCTTGGGTCACCATGGAGATGCCCACAAAGACCAGCACCGGTGCAATGACAGCCATGGGGATCACCTGGGCCATGGCAGCCACCAAACCAAAGGTGGAGGCTAGTAAAAACACAAAGCCATTCAATATGGAATACCCTCTTCCTGCATTCATCCATTTGGATCCAATGGATGCAATGTACACCGTGGTGGGGAATACACCACCGAAGAAGGTGCCAAAAATAGTACCTAGTCCATCGGCCATCTGTGCTTCTTGCACATCATATTTATCTCCCGCAGAAGCCATGGCTTCTACATTATTCATGGTCTCCACGAAATTATAAATGGAAATGGGGAGCAAAATAGCAAATAGCCCCGCCATATGACGCATCATGTAGCCAATGCCTTCCACTAGACCCAAGGTTGGTAGGGGCAAATAGAAGCCAAAGCTCTTTATCCCTTCTTGAAGGAAAGAGGTATCTTGGCCGCCTACGGTATAGGCCAAAAAGGTGCCGATGACAATGGCAAAGAGGGAGGCTGGAATCTTAAAGGGCATGGGTTTTTTCGCCACAAAACCAAGAAGCATGATCATGAGCACCACCATCCCTGCAATGGGGAGTTCATAAGTCATGAAAAACATTTCCCCGCCAATGAAAGCAAAGGCTACCCCCGCCAAGGCACCTAGCATGGCTGCTCTTGGAAGATGCTTATGCACCCATTTGCCAATGAAGCTGCCCAGGACTTCCACAAAACCCCCTAGAAAACAAGCTCCAAGGCCAATCTTCCAAGCCAGCTCTGGATCTCCCGTTAGGGTTAGGGCTGGCCTTAAGACCCCAAAGAGATAGATGAACATCACCGGTGTAGAGACGCCATAGGCCAAGGCTGTCACATCACTTCGTCCTTCCTTCTCCGCAAGTTTTTTCGCCAGCTTTGCGTAGTAAAGATTCCCAAAGAACACCGCCATGGCCACCCCTGGGATGACTCTCCCATAGACGATGGCAGCTGGAAAGCCCATGGCAGTCATGGATACAGCAATGAGCACAAAATTCGCCAAATTGTTTTGAAAGAGGGCAAAAAAGCCATCTAGATCTTCTCGTTTAAATAATGGATATACAACCTTTTCCAAAGTATTTCTCTCCTTTTCCCTATGCACAACAGAGCGCCAAATCTATCTTATAAAAACTTTATGTCTCCCTTTTCCATGGACGTGACGGTGGCAAGGGCTCGAATATCCATCCCTTCTTCTCGTAATTTTTTGCCCCCATCTTGAAAGCCTTTTTCAATGACCACCCCTGCACCTACCAAAGTAGCTTTCGCTGCATCCACAATCTGGCGAAGTCCCTTTAAGGCTTCCCCATTGGCGAGAAAATCATCCAGGATGAGCACTTGATCTCCTTCCTCTAGATACCGCTTAGATACACGAATTTTATAATGCTGCTTTTTGGTATAAGAGTAGACCTCCCCTTCATAGGTATCCGGATCCAAGTTTAATGATTGGGTTTTCTTCGCAAAGACCACAGGCACCCCAAAATGAAGACCTGCCAGCACCGCAATGGCAATCCCTGAAACTTCTGCTGTGAGAATCTTGGTGACCTTTTTGTCTTGAAAAAGCTCTTGAAAAGCCACCCCCACTGCACTTAAAAAAGCTGCATCCAGCTGGTGGTTTAAAAAGCTATCCACCTTTAAGATCCCTCCCAAGAGGACTCGTCCTTCTTCCCTAATCTTTCTCTTCAATGCATCCATTCTTTACTCCTCTTCCCCTCACCTTCCATGTCCTGGTCTATCACCCTTCTGTTTATGTTAAAAACAAAAAAACCGTGGCCTAACCACGGTGAAAGGACAAAAGAACGCCCTGGGAAAATAGAGCGGAAACCTCCGCTTACAACCTAGACAATGCATTTGTACTCCCGTAGTCAGACCCTTTAAGGCGGTCTGGTAGAAACTTATGGACCATATCTCCAAGATTATACGAGGGATTCAATTTTTAATTTAAAACCTATTCTACCTCAGCTTTGAGAAAAGCACAAGCCCAAAAATGAAGCCACCAGAGATTTATTGGGCGCATCTTGCAATTTTCCCATCATTTTTACTTCTTAAACGCAGGTATTTCAGCATATTTCTTCGCAAAGAAACCCCTTCAGATGTTCTTCAAAAAAAGATGAAGAACATCTGAAGGGGCCCTATTTTACGCTTCCTTAGATGGCCGCTTCCATGGCGGCCTTCAGAATATCCTCTACTTCCTGTGCCACTTCCCAAAGGTCTATGCCCTCCATGATGTCTTGGAGCTTCGTAGGCTTCATCATGCCTAAGCGAACCCCATCTTCCTTCTCAAAAACCACCATCTTGCAAGGCAGCATATATCCTGCCTCTAAATGATGATCCAGTACAACTTTGGCTTTGGGTGGATTACAGACTTCCATTACCTTAAAATTCTTAGTAAAGTCCAATCCTTTTTCCGTGAGCTTGTCTTTAAAGTTCATTTCCCAAAGAACGCCAAACCCTCTTTCTCCCAATGCTTTTTTTAAGTCTTCCACAGCCTTTTCAAAGGCTTTATCAGTGCGCACTTCATAGGTCATACTCATGGTTTTTTCCTCCTAAAAACGGTTGATGGTTATTTCCTCTAATATACCACCCAGGGGTATTCTAAACAAGAACCCTTGGATACTGTTCACCCAATGTTTAAGGTTTTTTCATAGTCATGTACTTCAACTCGAAAAATCTGATGTTCCACTTCATTGACAAGAACTCTCCCCTAAGATAGAATAGTCAGAAAATACCTGAGGAGGTTTTTATGAAACCACTGGATCCATCCATCGAACAGTATCGAGACTATGTCCTTCAGGCAAGAAGACATCTTCATCAACATCCAGAACTAGCGCTTGAGGAGGTTGAAACCACCAAATTCTTAATGAACGAGCTAGACCACATGGGGATTCCCTATATAAAGGCCCACCCCACAGGGCTCATCGCCACTTTGAAAGGACCAAACCCCGGCCCCACTGTGGCCCTTCGTAGTGACATCGACGCTTTACTCATAGAAGAAAAAAACGATAAACCTTACACCTCTTTAACCAAAGGAAAAATGCATGCTTGCGGTCACGATGGTCATACCGCCATCCTCCTTGGGGCAGCCAAAATCTTAAAAGATCGACAACAAGAGCTCTCTGGTACCGTGCACTTTCTTTTTCAACCAGCAGAAGAAATTGGTCATGGGGCCAAAATCTTAAAAGAAACAGGAACTTGGTATAAAGAAACAGACACGGTTTTTGGCGCGCACCTCTGGGCCTATCTCCCCACAGGAAAAGTTTCTGTGGAGCCTGGGGAAAGAATGGCCGCCACGGACCGATTTAAAGTCACCATCAAAGGCCTTTCTGGCCACGGGTCCATGCCCCATCAAACGGTGGATGCTGTGGTGGTGGCCTCGGCCATGGTCATGAACTTTCAAACCATTGTCAGTAGAGAATATAGCCCCTTAGACCCTCTGGTGGTCTCTGTGGGGTCCATCCATAGTGGCACAGCCTTTAATGTCATCTCTGGTGAGGCCGTACTGGAAGGGACCGTGCGATATTTTAGTAAAGACATCGGCGAAACCATTGAAGGGTCCCTTCGTCGCGTCATGGAAAGTACCGCTGCTCTTTATGGTGCTACAGCCACTTTATCCTATGCATATAACCTCCCCCCAGTGGTCAATGAAGAACGGGCTTCTGCCTTAGCCACAAAGGTTGCCGTAGACCTCCTAGGGGAAGAGAATGTGGTGCTCTTCGAGAAAACCACCGGTGGAGAAGATTTCGCCTTTTATCTAGAGGAAAAACCCGGCTGCTTTGCCTTCATTGGTTCTGGTAACAAAGAAAAAGGCACCCATCATGCCCACCACAATGACTTTTTTGACATTGACGAAGATGTGCTTCTTCACGGCAGTGCCCTCTACGCAGGCTATGCCCTGGCCTATTTAAAAGAAGCGGAGAACCTGTAATCCCCTACAGGATTAAAAGAAGAAACCAAAAGGTGCCCAAGGATTGGCGCTCATGTTGAGCCCTCTCCTAAGGCACCTTTTTCATTTATAATCTCATGGATTCTCAAGAATCCCTTTTATAGTAGACTTACTTAAACAGATCCTTCAGCGCATCGCTTAAAGCAGAATTGATGGGGGCATCATTTTCTTCCTGAATCTTATTCAAGAACTTTTTCACATCCCCTTTTTTCATGGCTGTGCCTTCCTTCTCTCTTCTTGCTTGAAAAGCTGTGAGTTTTTCACGATGGCCACAAAGACAACGGAAATGTTTTCCTTCCCCTTCGCCATGAAGGGTCATTTTCTTTTTACACTCTGGACAGCGTGCATTGGATTGACTGCTTAAAGTCTTTCGATGACCACAATTTCGATCTTGACACACCAGCATGGTGGACTTTTTCCCCTTGACTTCTAAAAGATTCTTGCCACACTCTGGGCATTTTTGACCTGTGACATTGTCATGGCGGAAAGTCTTATTACTGGCACGAATTTCTCCAATGATCTGCCTGGTGTAGCCTTCCATTTCTTTGATGAAAGCACCTTCCTTTAGCCGTCCATTTTTGATCTCCTCCAGCTTCTTTTCCCAACGAGCCGTCATCTCTGGAGAGGTGAGCTCCTCTGGGGCTAAGGATAAGAGTTGTCTACCTTTTTCTGTAATGTGGATCTCTTTGCCACGTTTTTCTAAAACAAAGGATGAAAAGAGCTTTTCAATGATGTCTGCTCTTGTAGCCACGGTACCAAGACCACTGGTTTCCTTCAAAATGGCTTCCAAAGCTTTGTCTTTGGTCTCCATATACTTCCCAGGGTTCTCCATGGCAGACAAAAGGGTGGCGTCGGTGAAATACGCTGGGGGCTTGGTGACGCCTTTTTCTAAAAGAACCCGATCCACGGGAATCTTTTCACCTTTTGTAAAGGTGGTCTTCACCTCTTCAATGCCCTCTTCCTCTTCTTCACGAAGAAGGCTTTTATACCCCTCTTTTAGGGTTCGACGGGAGGTATGGGTAAAGACTTCTCCACCGATATGGCCTAAGACCTTCACCTCTTCATAGACATGAGGATCCATAAGTACTCCTAGGAATCGCTTGACTACCAGGAGATAGATTTTTCGCTCTTTATCTGTCAAGGTGGACAACACCACGGATTCCTCTGTGGGAATGATGGCATGATGGTCTGACACCTTTAAGTCGTTCACATAACTCTTTTTCTCTTTGATGCCCTTTCGTAAGATTTCTCGCCCTATGTTTGTCAAGTCTCCTTTGGCACTGGCCTTGACGCGATCAGCCAAGGTGGGCACCATATCCTTGGTGATGTATCTGGCATCTGTTCTGGGATAGGTAAGCACCTTATGGCGCTCATAAAGGGCTTGCATGGTGTTTAAAGTCTCCTTGGGACTAAGTCCGTAAAGATTACTGGCATCCCTTTGTAGCTCTGTCAAATCATAAAGAAGAGGTGCTTCTTTTCTTTTCTCTGTGGCATTCACTTGATCAATGTGGAGCATACCACTGGCTAAAGCTTCATGCTTTTTCTTGGCTTCCTCCTCCTTAAAAATACGACCCCCTTCGTGGGTGAACAGTGCACCCTTTGCCCGAAGCTTTAAGGTGTGATAGGGGACAGGCTTAAAGGCTCTGATTTCCTCTTCCTTGGCTCTCACCATGGCAAGGGTAGGCGTTTGCACCCGCCCTAAAGAAAGCTGCGCATTGTGCTTCACCGTGAGAGCCCTGGTACCATTGATGCCCACAATCCAGTCCGCCTGACTTCTGGCCTCAGCTGAGGCATAAAGATTCTCATAAAGCCTTGCATCCTTTAAGTTCTTGAACCCATCTCTGATGGCTTTTTCAGTGACAGAGGAGATCCAAAGCCTTTTCATGGGCTTTCTTATGCCCGCTTTTTTGATGATCCAACGAGCCACCAATTCCCCTTCTCGACCTGCATCTGTAGCGATGACGATGTCTTTAACATCCTGCCTAGCCATGAGATGCTTCACGGTGTTAAACTGCTTTCTGGTTTTGGCAATCACTGTCAACTGCATCTTCTCTGGAATCATGGGTAAAAGCTC
>DOKV01000157.1 GCA_003510765.1 Clostridiaceae bacterium
ATGGTGGAGACGATGGGACTCGAACCCACGACTTCCACACTGCCAGTGTGGCACTCTCCCAGCTGAGCTACGCCCCCAAACAAATAATATTATATAACAGCTTGTGAGAAATATCCATAGGTAAAATGCAGAATCCTATAAAAAACTTCCTGTGGGCGTTGGAAATCACAAAAGGGCGAGAGAGGATGAGCAGGGGTTCCTTTGGATGTCAGGGGAAAAGATTCATTGCAAAGTCTGTGCTTCTTTGCTAGAATAAAGTACGATAACATGGACAAAGAAGAGAAGAGTACAGAAAAGATCCTTCAAAGAGAGCCTACAGTTGGTGAAAGAGAGGCAAGGTTTGGCGTTCTGGAACATGGGCTCGGAGTCTTGCATCTGAATAGTGAAGATGCACGGATGCCACCGTTAAAGGGCAAAGAGTATCTAAAAGGGATACTTGAAGAGGCAAAGCTTTGTGAGAGGCTTTGTGAAGTAGAGTGGTAACACGTGGAATAGACGTCTCTATGATCAAAGATATTTGATCATGGGGGCTTTTTATTTTATAAAAAACTGAATTTCGATACAGAACATTGAGGAGGAAGAAAGAATTATGGACAAAACTTATTACATCACTACCCCTATTTATTATCCCTCGGCAAACCTACACATTGGGAATACCTATACCACGGTGGCGGCGGATGCTTTGGCCAGATACAAGAGAAAAGATGGCTATGATGTGATGTTCTTGACGGGCACCGATGAGCATGGCCAGAAAATCCAACGCTTAGCAGAAGGCAAAGGGGTCACACCCCAGGCTTATGTGGATCATATTGTGGCGGGGATCAAAGATCTTTGGCAGCTCATGGACATCAGCTACGACAGCTTCATTCGTACCACCGATGCAGATCATAAGAAGGTGGTGCAAGACATCTTCAAGAAGCTTTATGATCAAGGAGATATTTATAAGAGTGTTTATGAAGGGTGGTACTGTACACCAGATGAGTCTTTCTGGACCGATGGACAGTTAAAGGATGGCAAATGCCCAGATTGTGGTAGAGCTGTGGAAAAGGCAAAGGAAGAAGCCTACTTCTTTAAGATGAGTAAGTACGCAGATCGTCTTATTCAGCACATTGAAGACCATCCCCATTTCATTCAACCAGAATCTAGAAAAAATGAAATGTTAAACAACTTCCTAAGACCAGGACTGCAAGATCTTTGCGTATCTAGAACCAGCTTTGACTGGGGTATTCCAGTGACCTTTGATGAGGGCCATGTGGTCTATGTATGGATTGATGCGCTTTCTAACTACATCACCGCCTTAGGCTATGGTTTAGCCGATGACAGCCTCTTCAAGAAATACTGGCCAGCGGATGTGCACCTTATTGGTAAGGATATCCTAAGATTCCATACCATTTATTGGCCCATTATGCTCATGGCGCTGGATATTCCTTTGCCAAAGCAAGTCTTTGGCCATGGGTGGCTCCTGGTGGATGGCGGGAAAATGTCCAAATCCAAGGGCAATGTGGTGGACCCTGTGATCCTGGTGGACCACTTTGGCGTCGATGCTGTGCGATATTTCTTATTAAGAGAAATTCCCTTTGGCAGCGATGGTCTCTTCAACAACGAAACCTTCATCAAGAAAATCAACTCAGACTTGGCCAATGACCTGGGCAATCTCTTATCCAGGACAGTGTCCATGGTGGAGAAGTACTTTGAGGGGGTTATTCCCAAGAGACATGAAGAAGGACCCTTTGATGAAGAATTGGTGGCCTTGGCTGAAAAAACCGTAGTGTCTGTGGCTAGTGCCATGGATACATTAAAGCTTCCAGAAGCCTTGGCGCATATTTGGACCTTCATTGGCCGTGCCAATAAGTACATTGATGAAACCACCCCTTGGATTCTTGCCAAAGATGAAGCGCAAAAACCAAGGCTGGGTGGGGTCATGTATAACCTCATGGAGTCCCTTAGAATTGTCGCAGCTCTTGTGGAGCCCTTCTTGCCTACCACCGCAGGGAAGATCCAAGAGCAGATCCAAGCAGAAGACCTTTCCTTTGACAGTGTCAAAGTTTTTGGGGGAACCAAAGAAGGCGTGAAGGTGCAAAAGGGAGAGATCATCTTCCCAAGAATCGATGTGGATAAAAAGCTTGAAGAGCTGGCAGCACTTCAAGAAACAGAAGCACCTAAAAAAGAAGTGACACCTCTAAAAGAAGAAATCACCATAGAGGATTTTGGTAAACTGGACTTTAGGGTGGTGAAAGTCCTCTCCTGTGAACCTGTGAAGGGTGCTAAAAAGCTCTTGAAACTTACGGTGGACCTGGGAAATGAGGTGCGTCAGGTGATCTCTGGTATTGCAGAGCATTATAAGCCTGAAAGTATTGTAGGGAAAAAAGTGGTCTTGGTGGCCAACTTAAAGCCTGCAAAGCTCCGGGGCGAACTTTCCCAAGGGATGATCTTAGCAGCAGCAGATGAAGAGGGACTCTCTTTGGTGACCCTGGATCAAGATATGGAAGAAGGTACAGTGGTCAGTTAGACCCTACAAA
>DOKV01000073.1 GCA_003510765.1 Clostridiaceae bacterium
AGACAATATCAAATATTTTACGGGAGATTAGATGGAATGAAACAAGTGATCATTTTTAGTAATTGTGAACAGAACTTCGCCTTGGAGCTGGAACGCATCGAACGAATCATTGAGTACAGCAAACCGAAAAAACTTCCAGAGACAGCTGAGTATATTCAAGGGGTTATCAAGTACAATGAAAAGGTTCTGCCCATTATTGATTTGAACCTTCGACTTTATGGTAATCCTGGAGAAATCAAAGAAAACAGCAAGATTATTGTGATTCTATGGAAAGGCTCTCATCTGGGTCTTGTGGTGGATGAGATCTTAGGGATCAGAACCATTGATGAAGAAGCTTTTGAAGAATCTGCCATTGGGGAAGGAAGTATTTCTTCTGAATACATCAAAGGATTCATCAAAATTCAAGAAGATATCATCATAGTCATGGATACAGATAAGCTCTTTAATTTTGTTCAAGCCAAAGAAATTTTTGGCTTAGAGGATGAGATTTTTTCGGACTCCTTAGTTGAAGAAGCATAAATCTGTAGAAAATAGAGAAGTTTGGTGGGTATAGATATGGAAGAACAGAGGAAAGTTGGCATTGCCGACTACAAAATAGGTATAGCCCCCCAAAAGCTCATCACTTTAGGTTTAGGATCTTGCGTGGGTATTGCCCTGTATGATCGGGTGAAGAAGATCGGTGGATTAAGTCATATCATGCTCCCGGATAGTACGGCCTTTCACAAGGAAGTCAAAGCTGAGAAATTTGCTGATACTGCCATTCCTAAAATGATCGAGGAGCTTTATGGGGGGACTTTGCAGACCCGTAATTTGGTGGCAAAGATTGCTGGTGGTGCCAGTATGTTTAAGTTTCCTGATAAAAAGATGACTTCAGACATAGGCAAGCGTAATGTGGACGCCGTAGAAAGAATCCTTCATGAACTGGGGATTCCTGTTTTAGGTAGCCACACTGGAGGGTCTGTGGGAAGAACCATGGTGGTGGATTTAGACACCTTCTCTGTGGATATTCGCACAGCCAGCAAGAGCATCATTGTACTATAAACGGAGGATAAGAAGATGCAAGTGAAACTCATGGTGGTGGATGATTCGGCTTTCATGAGAAAGATCGTTTCAGATGCTGCATCCAAAGTACATGGGGTCACCGTGGTGGGGACCGCTAGAAATGGCCTCGATGCCATTGAAAATATTGAACGTTACCGCCCTGATGTCATCACCATGGACATCGAAATGCCAAAGATGAACGGCATTGATGCACTGAAAATCATCAAGAAAGAGTATCCGGAGATTGAAGTGATCATGCTTAGCTCTCACTCGAAAGAAGGCAGTGAAGTGACCATGGAAGCCTTGGCTTTAGGGGCTTTAGACTTCATCGAGAAGTCATCTGATCGGGGAGATACAAGTTTTATCACAAGTCAGCTGGAAGCTAAGCTTTTGGCCTTAGACCTCATTGAGAAGCCTTTTCTTAGAAAAGAAAGGGTGGTGGAGAGAAGAACGTCAAAACGGGAGCAACGAGAACTTCGAGAGTTAAACTCTTCCTTTGATTTCAAGAAGGTCAAAGCCTTGGTTTTGGGGGCTTCCACAGGGGGGCCTAAAATTCTCTTCAACATTGTGAAAGGGATTCCTAAGGATATTAATATGCCGGTGTTTCTTGTGCAACATATGCCAAAGGGGTTTACCAAGTCTTTTGCTGAGCGCATGGATAGTGAGTCTCCTTTAAAGGTTGTGGAGGCAGAAGATCAGATGCTCATCCAAAACAATGTGGTTTATGTGGCACCTGGTGATTACCATATGCTCATTGAAGGCAACCGTATTGTGCTGAATCAAAAGGCAAAGCTCCATGGCGTGAGGCCAGCAGTGGATTTCCTCTTCGAATCTGCCACGAGACAGTATGGTGGAGATCTTTTGGGGATTATCCTAACGGGTATGGGCAAAGATGGTGCAGCGGGCTTTATGTCCATTAAGGAAGCCGGCGGCTATACCTTGGCTCAAAACAAAGAGACCTGCGTGGTTTATGGGATGCCTGGCTATGCCGTATCTTCGGGAGTAGTGGACGAGGTGCTTTCTCCAGAGGAAATTGTGGACGTGATTAATAAGATTGTGAAGGTGAAAAAATGGAACTAGAATTTGAGTTTTTTAAGGAATGGGTAAAAAAGAAGCTGAAGATTGATCTTCATGCTTATAAAGAAAAACAGCTTCACAGAAGAATTGCCACGGTGATGCAAAGTGCAGGGTGCAGTGATTTGAGAAGTTATGCAGCACTCATCGAAAAAGATGAGCAGGTGCGCAGAGTCTTTTTAGATTACATCACCATCAACGTCACAGAATTTTTTAGAAATAAAGAAATCTTCGATGAGTTTGAAGCAGCCATCAATGAGGTGCTGATTCCTCGGTTTAAGAACATCAAAATATGGAGTGCAGCGTGCTCCATCGGTGCAGAACCCTATTCTGTGGCCATGATCATGGATCGGCACAACATAAAAGGGGCAAAAATTCTTGCCACGGATATTGATGACACCATCTTAAGACGGGCCAAGGAAGCACGCTTTAAAGATGGAGAGCTGAAAAATGTCACGGAAGGAGAGCTGTCTAAGTATTTTAAGAAAACTGGCAGCGAGTACTTTTTATCTGAGGACATCAAGAAACATGTACAGTTTAAGAAGCATGATTTACTCTTAGATCCATATGAGAAAAATTTTCACGCAGTCATCTGCCGTAATGTGACCATTTATTTTAAAAATGAAGCGAAAAATGAAGTTTATCAGAAAATCAATGAATCACTAGAGAAAGGTGGCATCTTCTTTACAGGTGCTACGGAAGCCATCTACAATCCGGCTAGTTTTGGATTTAGAAAGCTCTCCACTTTTCTTTATGAGAAAGTATAAGGGGGACTAAGTACATGGACGATACACAAAAGTATAGGGATCTGTTTTTTGAGGAAACAGATGAGTACCTACAAAGCTTAAATGAACATCTGCTGATTCTAGAAAAAGATACGGATACACCTGGAATCATTGATGAGATTTTCCGCTCTGCCCATACCCTAAAGGGCATGGCGGCCACCATGGGATATAGCACCATGACGGAGCTGACACACAACATGGAAAATGTCCTAGAACTTTTCAAAACTGGAAAACTAACGGTCTCTAGTGATGCCGTAAGCGTGATTTTCAAGTGTCTTGATATGCTCCAAGAGATTGTGGAAGATCTCCGTGCAGAGCACTATCCAGAGTATGATATCTCGCTACTTCTTTCAGAGCTTTCTGCCTTAGCCAGTGGAGATGTAGAAAAAGAAGAAGTTGAAGAAGTACTCATACAAGAAGTTGGAGAATCCATGACCCATGACAATATTGGGGATGTGGATGCCGGAGTCTTTAGACAAGCCTTTGAAAAAGGATTTCATGGGTATAGTATCCTTGTGAAGGTCATGGAAAGCTGCATGTTAAAGGGTGCTCGAGCCTATCTTGTGGTGAATAAATTAGAGCAGCAAGGAGAAATCATTCAAACCAATCCAGGGGTGGAAGAGCTGGAAGAAGGAGATTTTGAACGAGTTTTCAAACTGCTATATGTTTCTACCCATGAGGAAGCTCATGTGAAAGAGCAGGTGGAAAATGTAGCGGAAATTGAAGAGGTCATTGTAAAGGAAATCAAAGAAGAAGACTTAAAAGATGTCTTTACTATGCATCATGAAGAATCCGCTGGGAGAATCTCTCCAGTAGAAGAAACTGTGAAAGATCAGGTGCCGCTGAAAAAAGAACCTAAAAAACCAAAAGAAGCACCAAAGGCTAAGGAAGTGGTAAAAGCCAAGGATGCGCAAAAGAGCAAGGGTGAAGAGAAGCATGTACCAGTACATGCCAATCAATCCATTCGAGTAGATTTATCTAGACTGGATAACTTCATGAACTTGGTATCAGAGCTGGTGATTTATAGAACCAGACTGGAGGAGCTGAGTACTCAGTATAAGGCGACTGAAATCAATGAGCCTTTGGAGCAAGTGGCAAGAATCACCTCAGATCTTCAAGATTTGGTGTTAAAGATTCGAATGCAGCCAGTGAATGTGGTCTTTAACCGTTTCCCAAGAATGATTAGAGACTTGACCCAAGAACTCAATAAGGACATGGATCTCATTATAGAAGGGGAAGAAACAGAGCTAGACCGAACCGTTGTTTCAGAACTCGGAGAGCCTCTAGTGCACCTTATTCGTAATGCGGCAGACCATGGTATTGAGCCTACAGAAGAAAGAGTGGCCAAGGGAAAAGATCCCAAAGGGACCATTCATCTCATTGCCTATCAAGAAGGCAACAAGGTGGTCATTAAAGTCAGCGATGACGGAAAAGGCATTGATCCTGAAAAAATTCGAGAAAGTGCCATTAGAAAGGGGATCCCTACAGAAGGGCTCACAAAGCTTGAACTCATGAACCTCATCTTCAACCCAGGATTCTCCACCAACACAGAAGTGACGAATATTTCTGGGCGTGGTGTGGGTATGGACGTGGTTCGTTCCAAAATCACCGCTTTAGGTGGTAGTATTGATGTCACCTCTGAAATTGATCGTGGCAC
>DOKV01000077.1 GCA_003510765.1 Clostridiaceae bacterium
AGCGGATCTGCACTCTCTTTTTGAACCCCCTTGGCCACAAGGAGGCTATGGATCTTTTCAGATTTTTTCATTTGCTGAAACAAGAGTCTTTCCTCTTCATTTAAATAAGCTGCCAGAAATCCTTGATCCACTTCATGAAAGTGATAGGCCAGGTGGGTGAAAGATTGTATCACTCTATTCATCCTTGTATCCGTTTAAACCTTTACGATTATTCTTGTCTATAATAAGATTATAAGCTAAAAAATGCCATAAAGTGGTCTGTTAAGAGAATATTCATGAGCGCTGTCTTTGAAATCTTCGCAAAAACCTGAAGGATTAAGGTATAATAACCATAAGAACATGATCCATCTAGCTACAAGGGGGGATTTCCATGAACGTGAAAAAATCACACATTCAAATTCGAACAACAAAAAGACAAGAATTTTATGAAATTACAGAAGAGATTCGAAAAATTGCCAAAGAGTCTGGTATCCAGGAAGGCATCATCACCGTCTTTTCTCCGCATACCACTGCCGGCTTGTGCATCAACGAAAATGCAGACAAGGATGTTTTAACAGACATGATCTATGGTCTAGATAAAGCATTCCCAGATGATCCAAAGTTTAAGCACATGGAAGGCAACGCCCATGCCCACTTAAAATCCATCAACCTTGGATCTACCTTAAGTTTAATCCTTAGTGATGGCCTCATTGAAATGGGCATTTGGCAGGGTATATTCTTCTGCGAGTTTGACGGCCCTAGAGATCGTACCGTGAAGATTCATATCATGGGTGAGTAAGAACCATGAATAAAGGAGCCTCTCTTCTAAAGTGTTCATGCACTTTTTTAGAGAGGCTCCTTTTCAAATCCATCATAGCATCTGATGACAAAGGAAAATCCGGATATGATCATGATCACATCCGGATTTCAATGGTGGAGATAAAGAGACTCGAACTCTTGACCCCCTGCGTGCAAGGCAGGTGCTCTCCCAACTGAGCTATACCCCCTTAATGGTGGACCTTCAGGGACTCGAACCCCGGGCCGACCGGTTATGAGCCGGTTGCTCTAACCAACTGAGCTAAAGATCCAATAACTGGCGACGACCTACTTTCCCACAGGGCTTCCCCTGCAGTATCATGGGCTCTAATAGGCTTAACCTTCGTGTTCGGAATGGGAACGGGTGTAGCCCTAAAAGATATAGACACCAGATTTATGTAAGTTACGGCATAAACCGTAATTTACTATACAAAACGCTTGGGCAAGTTCCCTTGCTTACACGTATTGATTTCCAAAAATTTAGCACAATTTTTGAGAACAATCATTATTATAAGTCTTGGTCAAAGAACTGTCAATAGATTTTTTAAAAGATCTTTGGGATCCTACTTAAGGGCCAGCTCCCTCCTTATGGGGTGCTGGCCTCCTCTTATGCCTTTCTTCTTCGTTTTATCAACCTGCCCATGGAATCTTTAAAAAGAATTCCTAGTACTGCTTTTTTAACGGCGCAATGCTTCTCTCCAATATCCCATTCATAGCTGCAATGAGAATACCATAATTGGTCATGGGCACCTCTTTTTCCGTGGTTCTCTTCATGCGATTGATCATTTCTTTTTCATTGAGCATACAACCTCCACAATGCACCACGAGCTGATCCTTAGGGTCCAAGGCAAAATCTTGGCCACTCTGATGGCGTATGAGAAGTTCCTTTCCCGTATGTGCCCGGATCCATTGTGGCAATTTCACTGTGCCAATGTCTTCACACTGTCGATGATGGGTGCAGCCTTCTGCAATGAGGATCTGATCTCCATCTCTCAACCGATTAAGAGCCTTGGCTCCTTCCACCGCCTGTCTAAGGTTTCCCTTGTATCTTGCCATGAGTATGGAGAAACTGGTTAAAGGAATCCTCTCTCCTACCAGCTTGCTTACTTCCTGGAAGGCTTGACTATCTGTAATCACCAATTTCACTTGATCTCCAAGAAGTGCCAAAACTTCCGTGACCTCTTCCACTTGCACCGTCATGGCTTTTCCATGATGCGAGAGAATTTCTCTTAGGACCATTTGTTGTGGAAGAATCAGCCTACCCTTGGGGGCAGATCCATCCATGGGCATCACCAGCACCATGAGATCTTTAGGCGAAAATAAATCCATCAAAATCTTTTTCTCTAGGATCTTCTCTTGAAAACGCTTACCCATCTCCTCTTTTAACCGGAAAAGATCTTCCTCATCCTGCACACTCACATAGAGCGCTTCTGGGTCTTTCACCAAGTGTTCACCATAAAGATCTCTCTTACTATACACTTTGATAAAAGGCACTTCTCTTTTGCTAAGCTCCTCTATAAAGGAACCCATGAGCACATCTTGTTCTTCTCCAGGCGTCAAGAGAATAATCGCTGCGTCGGTCTTCTCTAAAAGGCCTCTGGCCTTTTCCACACGCTTCTTCCCAAGAACAGTATCATCGTCTAGACCTGGTGCATCCATGAGCACCACAGGGCCCAAGGGTAACAGTTCCATGGACTTTAATACCGGGTCCGTGGTGGTTCCTTTTTCCTCTGATACCACCGAAAGCTCTTGCTCAATCAGCGCATTGAGCAGACTCGACTTTCCCGTGTTGGTCTTTCCAAAGATGCCGATGTGTATTCTTTCCCCTCTGGGCGTATTTGTTAGTGACATGCTTTCTCTCCTTCACCATTAAAATCTAAAATCTCTTTTTCCTTCAGAAATTGCCGTAAGATTCTCCCCTGCCCGTGCTTTCACCCGTGGATTGGTGACTTTTTCCAGTTCTTTCTCAATGAGCATCTCTCCCAGAGCTCTGGTCTTTTCACTGGCATAATCCATTAGATATTCTTTCAAGGTGATCAATGCATTGGGATGGCAACAGTTGATGATTTGCCCACTTTTTAACAGCATCATGAAACGATCTCCAGTTCTGCCTTCTCGGTAACAAGCGGTACAAAAACTAGGCACATGACCCATGTCCATGAGCCAATGGACAATCTCATCTAAAGTCCTTTTGTCACTGACATCAAACTGTTCCGACTTATGATCTTCCAATTCTTCATGGTCATAGCCTCCCACGCTGGTCCTGGAACCCCCGCTGATTTGTGAGACGCCTAAAGGTAAGACCTTTTCACGGCAAGCCTGACTTTCTCTGGTGGAAATGATCATCCCTGTATAAGGCACTGCCAGACGGATACACGCCACAATCTTTGCAAAGGTATCATCATCAATGCCGTTTTCAAAGGACGTGGCATCAATATCATCTGCATGACGAATTCTTGGGACGCTGATGGTATGTGGACCTACCCCATAGGTTTCTTCCAAATGCTCTGCATGCATCAGAAGGCCTGTAAACTCATATTTGTAGCGTTCTAATCCAAAGAG
>DOKV01000107.1 GCA_003510765.1 Clostridiaceae bacterium
TGAAGATTCTTCAGCTTTTTCTTTAGTACATGGTGTTATCCAATCATTTTTTTCTCTGTGATGAGTGTATAGCAATAATCGATGATGTCGCTACGCTTGATGATGCCAATGAAGACACCTTCATCATCCACCACAGGTACAAAGTTTTGTGTTCGCGCCAAAACAATAATGTCATTGATTTCAGCGTTGATGGTGACCACTTCTTGTTTTTTTCTCCGTTCTATATCCAGAACTTTGACTTTGTTGGTATTTCTGAAGGAAAGCCCAGGTGTGTTTTTGATCTTCCATAGAAGATCGCCTTCTGTCAGTGTACCTACATATTTTCCTTGATTATCTAGAATGGGAATGGCAGAGTATCCATGATGTTCCATTCTCTCCAGTACCTGTCGCATGGTTGAATCAACCATTTCGTAAATGAGCTCCGACTTAGGTGTTAGGAAAAAAGCAATATTCATATGCACAGTACCTCTTTCATATTTATTACAAGTCCATTATACCATATCTACATAGAAAGTAATCGTCTACATGGATGTATTTTACTTTTCTTACCCCAAAAAGACCTTCAAAAGGCCCTTCTATTGGTTTATAAATAGAGGTGGTTCGCTTCTCCTTCAAGGAGTTGCCCTTCTCTTTTGTGACAGGTAAAAAGAAACACTTGAAGGTGTTCTTTTTCAGTTTTTAAGAGATGGATGCTCTCCTTTAACCGCTCCTCATCATAGGATGAAAAGGTTTCATCTAGAAAAACCGGAATAGGTTCTTCTTTAAAAAATCTCTTAATGAGTATGAGACGAAAAGAAAAATAGAGCTGGGCTAAGGTGCCCCCGGACAAATCTTTTTCTGTGAAGAGATCCTCTCCAAGAGTTCTTTTAGAAGGATTTTCTCCAGGAAGAACCACAGGGTGAACCTTCTTTGTAAGGCGTTCAAAGGTTCTTTTGAGGTCTTCATGTAAATCAACCAAATGATTTTTTTGAAAGGATCTTTGGGCTTCTAAAAGAAGCTCCTTGGTCAAAGCGATGATGGAAAGCCTTTTCCGATGCTGATCCACTTGTTGCTTTTTTTCTAAAATATCTTCTTCAAGCACCAGCAATGATCCGCTGAAAAGTGCTTCCATATCTCTTGAAAGCGCTTCCATGTTTAAGTCCACCTCCTTTGCTTCCTCCTCCAAAGCTTCCTTCTTTTCTCTCAATTCTTCTATTTGTGGCGGCTCTTGAAATCCTAACAGATCCATGGAGGCCAAATCCTCTTCCACTTCCTCCAGGTCTTGATCTCCCAAGAGCCCTTTCAGCGCCAAGGTTAAGGCCAGCTCTCTTTCGACTAAATATTGCCACCGCCTTTCTTGTAAGCCATAGGTCTCCAAAAAATAGGGTAACTCCTCCTTGGTCATGGTGGATCCATGAGTTTCTAGAAGCCAAAGGAGTTCTTTTTCCACAAGGTTTTTACGAGCCAGCTTCAAGGCATTTTTTTCTTGCACCATTTGGTAGGCATGAACCATATTCGCTTGTTCTTTCAAGGAGTGCTCATAGTGTAGATAGGCTTCTTCTAAAGCACGAAGTGCATAAATGCCTGTATGATGGAAAATTCTTTGGCGATGGGACTTGATCTCTTCCCATCGCTGAGCCATGGCTTCCTGGTTTTCAGTAGGTTTCTGAAGCGCTTTTTCTCTTGAATACAGTTGTAAGAGCTCCTGAAAAGACACTTGAAGGCCTTCCGCCTTTCTTCGCAAGGTATTTTCCAAGACGTTTATGCGGTGTAAATGATAGCGACGCAGATGCTTTGTCGAAAAAGGCACCCAGCCCATAAATAAGAAGAGCGTAAGAAGAAGAGGCCATCCATAAGATTGCACAAACCAAAGGGCTACAAAAACTAGACTCCCTCCATAGAGCATCATCCTGGAAGCTGGTTTTTGAAGTCTTTTTAAATGTCTTTCATAGGCTCGAAGTTTCCGTTTTAACCCCCATCCAATGCCTGGGTATTGTGTAGCTGCCTTGAGCTCTGATACCTTTGCAAGGTGCTCTACTAGTGCCCTTTCTTCTATTTCTTCATGGGTTAGTTTTTGAAGTAGGGCCATGGACAATGTGGATAGGCTCTCTGATGAAGCCAGGACCTCGTCTTTTTCCTGGATGGATCGACGAAGACGCTCTTCCTCCTCTGTCCCTTCCATGACGGCATCAGTGATCTCTTCCAGTTCCTTTAAGAGTGTTTCGATGTTTGTCAGGGTCTCTTGGGGGAGCATAGTGAACGTAGGCGCTTTCTCTTTTTTCACTTCCTTCAGCTCTTGAAGCTGATTTTTCAGCGTATAAAATTCATCTTTCACCTGATACAGAGTAACTTTCTTCATCAATGCATCCTGGGCCTCTTTTTTCAATAGAAGTTCTTGCTTTGTCTTTTTCCATGTATCCAGCTGCGCTTCATGGTCTTTTCGCTGGTTGAGCTCTTTCTTTGCCTTGGTGAAGAAACCATAAGCCTTTTCTAAGGAGCTCAACAAGTGGTCCAATTCACCAGTCTTTTTTACATTGGTGATGGACTTTTCTTCCTTAGTCAATGCCCGAAGCGCTTCTTCTACGGAGACTTCTTCCTCTCCACTGTCTACTAGATTCAGTAGTTTGCGTAGTAGGGCATCCTCTTTGCCAAAGGTGAACCGGGTTTCCTCTTGGGCAATGAAGAGGGTTTTCATAAATGTATCTGCATCCAGACCAAAGAACGTATAACCCAATGGCTCCTCAAAAGGGAGTTGACGGCCGCTTCCTTTCTGGGTGAATCGCACAAAATCTTCTTTTCTGGTACGTCCTATTTTTCGCTCTAGGAGAGCTTCTTGGTCTTGATAGAGGAGCGTCATCTTACCATAAGCATAGTCTTTCCCCATGGGGAGAGCTCTTCTTCTAAGATCTAGCCCCCAAGTGTTTAGCCGCACTGGACCATAAAGCATCGTTAAGAAGAATAGGGCTAAGGTGCTTTTGCCAGACTCATTGTGCCCCTCTATGAGATTAATGCCAGAAGAAAAATCTAGGGACAGATTTCTTAAGGCACCAAATTGTTCAATGGTTATGGATAAAATCTTCATGGGTACTCCTTGGGGGACAATAGTGTGAGTCCTAAGGTCTCCACGGATTGAAGCATTTCTTCATCCAGAAGTCCTTCTTGTCGTTTTTGCTCCACTGCTTGTAAGAATAAGTGACGCAAGGAATGGGGTGCATAGGTTTTGGTGTCTTTGGCCAAGATGGTATGATCTTCTAGCCGTATATCGCCTCTCTTTAGCCGAAGGGTCTCCTGAAGCTCCTCCAGAGGAAGCCTAAAATAAGGTGAAATCATCCCCTTGAGAAGCACTTTATAGATGGTTGTGACTGAAACCAGTTTTCTTTCAATGGTTTTAAGAAGGTCTCCTCTGGTGAGGATTCCTGTGACATCTACCTGAACTTCCTCGTAGGTTCGTTTAGCCAAGGGATGGAATTTTAGGGTGACCACCTCCTCGTAAAGGGTTCCTATAAGAATTCCCTTTTCCCCCAGTTCATCAAAGCCTCGCCCTTCAGGCATGCCTGCATAGGCATAATAGACATCCCCCTCTTTTTGTAGGCCACTAAAGCTATGCCTATGTCCCAATGCCACATACTGATACCCTGAGGAAGAAATTTCAGCTAAGCGAATGGGATTATAAGGATGGTCTTGGTTAGAGATCTCCCCATGGAGCAGTAGCATACGAAAGGTTGCCGCCGTCATGCACTGGATGTTTGTTAAAAATCCTGTAGGCTCCATGGCCTTGGTGAAGCCTTGTCCTCCTATAACTAAGTCTAGGTCCTCCACATACACTTCTTCATAGTCTTTAAAAATGGTCACATTAGGGGGAAAAGTTCTCTTCTCGTAGACACTATCCATTGTATAAGGGTCATGATTCCCTGGGGCAATGAAAATTCGCCCTGGAAATCTTTTCCACTGATTTTCTAGATGCTGGAGGGTTTTTTCTTCCACTCTACTGCCATCAAAAAGATCCCCCGCCAATAGGAGGAGTTCTGCTTGTTCCTTTATGGCTATATCCACAAGCCTAGACACCATCTCTAGGAGCTCCTCTCTTCTTTCTTTGCGAAAGGGTTCATGATGACTGGTCAATGGAGAGTCCAGGTGAAAATCACCGCTTTGTACAAATTTGATTCCTTTCATTAGATGTCCTCCCTTATCAGAACTTCTGTTCTACTATTGTATCATCTTCCTATACATTAGAATAGATGTTCTTTATTTCTTCTCCCTGGTTCCATGCTATACTAGCCCTAAAGAACCCTAATGCATGGAGGTGCCCACATGTATGTCATCGCCCACAGAGGCTATCGAAAACGCTATCCTGAACATACGATGTTGGCTTTTCAAAAAGCCCTAGAAGCTGGCTGTGATGCCATAGAAATTGATGTGCAACTGACAAAGGATGGAACGCCGGTACTTTTTCATGATGAAAAGCTGGATGCCTTGACCACGGGAAAAGGCTTTGTAGCTGAAACCTCCTATGAAGAGTTGCAGCCCTTGCGGATCAAAAAATTCCACTGGGGAAAACGCTATAAAGAGCCCCTGGTTACTTTAGAAGCATACTTTCAGTGGGTCAAAACAACGCCGCTCTTCACGGTGATGGAACTGAAGTACTATCCCTCCAGCAAGGCGGGCCTTGAAGAGGCCGTCCTGAAGCTCATCGCTTCTTTTGATCTTTCCCATCGGGTGATTCTCGCCTCCTTCCATTGGCCCGCCCTAGAGACACTGCATCACTTGGCCCCTGACCTTCAAAAGGCCTGGATTTTCGCGCCTTTAAAAAGGGGCTCTTTTCAGAACCCTTCGCCATTGCCTCTGGATTTTTATCACGTGAAACACACAGCCATGAGAAAATATCACTGGCAGTTTGCCAAGGACAATGCCTTGAAACTCACCCTATGGACAGTGAATTGTCCTCTCCTATGGCAGAGGTATTTGAAAAGGGATCTCTTTGGACTTATTACAGACGATCCCAATAACCTGAAAAAAACCATGAAACGGAAGGGCTTATAAAGGATAAGCCTACCACTCCACGGTTTTTTATATACGCTTAGCTTTCTTTAGTGGCTTCTTTAGCTTCTTCCATGGGTGCATCCACGGGTTCTAAAGAAGTACTTTGTAGCGCTTCTTGTTTTTTCACTTCATAGGTGGAATTTTCTTCCCCATATTGGGTGAACTTGATATTGAGCTTCAAGTCGT
>DOKV01000171.1 GCA_003510765.1 Clostridiaceae bacterium
AAGGACTCCATTGTGGATCGAAATAACCGCATCCTAAAAGTCCTCCTTCCGCTATTTATCATGTTGGTGGTGCTTTTTGTCACAGTGGTTTTGCCCATACTAAGAAAGCCTTTTTACATCGGTGTCTATGGTGTCGCCTTGGCCTTGTATACCTATATTTTTCTTCAAGTATGGCTACACAACAAAAAACTCCGAGAACAGTCCTAACATAAAAGTCTGTAGATGAAGGAGATGGATTCCTGAGGATACAGACTTTCTTTTTGCGTGATGTGAAGGAGAAATGCTGGACAGTGGTTAGAAGATCTAAGGATTCCTTTAGGTATTTCCAAAGAGAGGGAAGAGAAATGGGCTCTTTCAGAGTAAAGCTTCCTATGTTAGAATAGATTGGTTAGAGAAGAAAATGAGGTGAGTCAATGCTGAATTTATATATTACGAGACATGGAGAAACGGAATGGAACAAAGAAGGGCGTCTACAAGGGTGGCAAAATTCTCCTTTGACGGAGAAAGGCATTGCCCAAGGGAAGAGGCTTCATGAAGCGGTAAAGCGCTATGGCATTGAAAAGATTTATGCCAGTCCCAGCACACGTGCCATGGAAACGGCGATCTATGCCAAAGGTAATCTAGACATAGATATTGAGTATGTTGAGGACCTCAAAGAGATGAACATGGGCGACTGGGAAGGTAAGACTTTGGCAGAGATTCGCTTAAACGAACCGGACAATTTCAAGAGATACTGGGAAACGCCGCATCTATTTCAAAAAAATACTGGGGAGGATTTCGAAGGAATGCTCCTCAGGGTGCGGCGTGCCCTAGCTTATATTAGAGCCCATCATGAACAAGGCAACATTTTGGTGGTGACCCATGGGGTTACCTTAAAGGGCTTCATGAGTGAATTTAGCGAAGAAGGCTTTTCTGCTTTCTGGAAGAAGCCTGTGGTGGAGCAAACAAGTATCTCCTTGGTACGATGGGTAAAAGATGAACCTGGGAAAATCATCCTTTATGGAGATACAGAGCACTTTATAGAAAAGGAGACAAGAGAATGAATGCTGAAATCATGGCTGTAGGTACAGAACTTCTTTTGGGAGACATCGTCAATACCAATGCCCAGTATCTAGCCAAGGAGTTGGCTTTACTAGGCATCGGCATCTATAGACAAACCACCGTGGGAGATAATGAAGATCGGCTAAAAAAAGCCTTGGATGAAGCACTAAAAGAATCCGACATTGTCATCACCACAGGGGGGCTTGGACCCACGCCAGATGACTTGACCAAAGAAGTTTCTGCAAAGGTTTTTCATCAAGAGTTGGTGATCCATGAACCTTCTAAAAGAGTCATAGAATCCTATTTTAGAAATAATGATCGTGCGCTGAAAAATGGGAACTTGAAACAAGCCATGTTTCCAGAGAGTGCCCTGGTTTTAGACAATCCTAACGGTACGGCACCAGGGTGTATTCTCCTTGGACCAAACAATAAGTTCATCGTGAATTTACCTGGGCCACCAAGAGAAATGATCCCCATGTTTGAAGACAAGGTGAAACCCTTTCTCTTGCAATTCATGGACCATACCATCGTGTCTAAAACCCTTCGATGCATTGGCCTTGGCGAATGGGACATGGCCACCAGGGTGAAGGATCTCATTGATGATTCCGTGAATCCAACGGTGGCGCCCTATGCCAAGGATGGAGAATCCATTTTACGCATCACGGCCAGGGCAAAGACCGAAGAGGAAGCCAGGACCATGATGGCACCAGTGGAAGAGGAAATTCGTCTTCGTATAGGAGACTATATTTATGGCACAGATGAGGATACTTTAGAAGAAATCATCGGCAAAGAACTACTGGCGCACAATCGATCCATTGCCATCGCAGAATCCATTACAGGGGGGATGATTGCCTCTAGGCTCTTAAGTTTCACAGGCGGTATGTCTAAGGTGCTTCATGAAGGCTTCATTACCTATAGTGATGCGGCCAAGGTGAAGTACTTGGGGGTTTCAGAAGAAACGCTGAAAGCCTTTGGTGCCGTGAGTGAAGAAACTTGTAGAGAAATGGCAGAGGGGTTACATAGAGAAACAGGACGTGAAGTATGCCTTGTGTCCACAGGAATTGCGGGGCCTACTGGGGGCACAGAGAAGAAGCCAGTGGGGCTCGTATATATTGGTATTTATATGGATGGAGAAACAAAGGTTTTCAAGCGATACTTTACGGGAGATCGAGATCGTATTCGCTTAAGAACCACCATAGCAGCACTGGATTATCTCCGAAGACTCATGAAGGGTCTAGAGATTGAAGAATAAAGAATAAAGGTTGAGGAAAAAAATTGAGTATATTAACAGTAAAAAATGTCAGTCACGGTTTTGGAGATCGTGCCATCTTTGAAGATGTGTCCTTTAGACTATTAAAGGGAGAACATGTGGGCATCATCGGTGCCAATGGAGAAGGGAAATCCACCTTCATGAATATTGTCACAGGAAAACTTATGCCCGATGAAGGCACCGTGGAGTGGGCCAACCGCGTACGTGTGGGATACTTGGACCAGCACTCAAGTCTTGCAAAAGGAGCCACCATCAAAGATGTCTTACAAAGTGCTTTCCAGTATCTCTTTGACATGGAACAAGAAATCTTTGCCATCGGAGATAAGATGGGGAGCTGTACCGAAGAAGAGCTTTATAAACTCATGGATGACATGGGTACTTTGCAAGATATCCTAGATAATAGTGGGTTTTATAGCATTGATCCCAAGGTGGAGGAAGTGGCCAGAGGCTTAGGGCTAAAGGATGTGGGGCTGGAGAAACTGGTGGATGAACTCTCTGGAGGACAAAGAAGTAAAGTGCTTCTTGGGAAACTCCTATTAGAGTCGCCAGACATTTTGCTCCTGGATGAGCCCACGAACTACTTGGATGAAGAGCACATCGATTGGCTCAAGGTGTATCTAAAAAATTATGAGAACGCCTTTATGTTAATCTCCCATGATATTCCCTTCATCAATGATGTGGTGAATTTCATTTATCATATGGAAAATAGAGCTTTGACCCGATATGTGGGCAACTATGATGCTTTCCAAGAAGTCTATGAAGCCCGTAAAAAGCAACTGGAAGCGGCTTTTGAGAGGCAGCAACAAGAAATTGGCAAGCTGGAGGACTTCATTGCCCGAAACAAAGCCAGAGTGGCCACCTCCAACATGGCCAAATCCAGGCAAAAGAAACTGGATAAAATGGACAAAATTGAGCTCATGAAAGAAAAACCCAAGCCTACCTTTGATTTTAAAATGGGGAAGACTTCAGGAAAGCTCATCTTCAAAACGGACAATTTGGTCATTGGGTATGATGAACCCCTGACAAAACCCGTGAATGTATACTTGGAAAAGGGCATGAAAGTTGCGCTAACAGGGGCCAATGGTCTTGGGAAGTCTACGCTCTTAAAGAGTCTTATGGGCCTCATTACCCCCTTCTCAGGAGATATTGAGACTGGAGAGAATATTGAGCTGGGGTACTTTGAACAAGAGGGTACCAGAGACAATTACAATACTTGTATCGAAGATTTTTGGCAGGAATATCCTTCGTACAATCAATATGAAGTGCGAAGTGCTTTGGCCAGATGTGGGTTGACCACCAAGCACATTGAGTCTAAGGTGGTGGTTTTATCAGGAGGCGAGCAAGCGAAGGTGAGACTTGCCAAGGTCATGAATAGAGATGCCAATGTGTTGCTCCTAGATGAGCCGACCAATCATTTGGACCAAGATGCAAAAGAAGAACTCAAAAGAGCACTGAAGGAATATAAGGGCACCGTACTACTGGTTTCCCACGAAAGAGAATTCTACGAGGACATCGCCACCCATATTTGGAACTGTGAAGAATGGACCCGAAAGATTTTTTAGCACATCGACTAGACCTTTGACCATTTATTCATAGAATCTTCGGTTTTTCTTAGGTATGCTATGGTAGGATGAAAGGTAGATGACGAGAGGAAGGTGAAAGAGATGGGTAAAATCAATGGCATCGTGAAGGATCATGAAGGACGACGGTTACCAGATGCAGAAGTGCTATTTGTAGATCGTGGGATGAATGTGCTGTGTAGTGGTTATGCCAACGAGGATGGAGAGTATTATCTTCAGCTAAGCGAGCGGGTCAATGGCATGGTCGTTGGGACTTATGCCTATGGTGAAACTCATCTGGGATTTACTTTCCAAAATCTATCCAGTCAGGAAAATTATCGTGTAGATGTGGAGCTGGGTACCGTTGAATTTTTAAACTATCAACGAATCATAGGTCAAGACCGCGGTGTTTATAGAGCGAAGTTTCATTTGGCTAGCCTCACCATGATGAAGAAAAAAAAGAGAAATTACTCCCCCAAAGGAGATCAAAGCTTTTTTAAGGTGACCTTGGAAGGGACAAAAGATCTAGACTTTATACTCAAGAAGGAAGAAGCACCTTTAGCAGAACTGGGCAAGTACGTGGATGTCTATGAGTTGACCTTCCCGCTTGATCCCTCTTTTAGAGGGAAAATTCTAGAACTGCGTTATGAAAGTGGTGATGGCTATGGAATCTTTAAAACTTACTTGTGATTT
>DOKV01000192.1 GCA_003510765.1 Clostridiaceae bacterium
CTTGGGCTTTTGCTTATGAAAGGTGAAGTACACCCCTAAGCCATCTACTTTCTCTATGAACCATCCTTCTTTAGCCATTGCCTCAAGTTCTTTTTCCAGTGGTTCTGGGTTCCATCCCCACCACCAGATGAATTTTTTTCGACTACTCATATTCATCCACACCTCCCAAGATCCTTTCTCCATTTTCATACAGCTCTTTTAATCTACTCATTTCTAAGGTCAGTACCTGAAGTCCTTTCCCAGTAATTTCATAGATCTTCTTCCGATCCACTTCCTCCACTTGCCGAATGAGGGCTTGGCCCTCTAGTTTTGACAAGGTCCCATACATGGTTCCAGGACCAATTTTGATGCGCTCTTTTGTCATGGTTTCTACGCGCTGCATGATCCCATAGCCATGTTCTGGCTTCTTCAGGCAAAGTAAAATATAATATGCCGTTTCTGTCATGGGCAAATACTTCTTTGTGTCCTCCATCCTCATGGCCTCCTTGTATCACGTCTCGATATACCTAACTATATCACATCGTGATGCAACGCGTCAAGATGTAAATTCTTCCCATAAGCGAAAATACGAAAAGAAGCAAAAAAAGAAAGAAACCTCTTGAAATGCAAAAGGTTTCTTAAAGTATCTCCTATTTCTCTTCACTTTCCACCAAAGCAAGTGCTATGGCACCAATGACTCCTGCGTCTTGTCCCAGCTCCGCAGGAACAATTTTCACCGCATCAAACATGAAGTCAAAGCATCTTGTCCTGGCGGATTCTTTAACTTTGGCAAAGAATAAATCCCCTATTTTAGACACGCCACCACCGATGACAATGACTTCTGGGTCAAAGTTTACGATGAGATTGGCCACCCCAATGCCCATATAGGCAAAGGCTTTGTCTAAGATTTCCATGGCCACGGCATCCCCTTCTAGGTATGCCTGATGCACCTCGTAACTGGTGATGGTCTGGGCATCTTTTAGGATGGTTTCTTTCCCGGCCTCCACCGCTTCCTTGGCTCTTTTAGCTATGGCTGTCCCGGAGGACAAAGACTCTAAGTCCCCATAGTTGCCACAATTACAGCGATGTGGGCTAAAGGGTTCAATGGTCATATGACCTACTTCTAAAGCATTGGATGTGCTGCCTCGATAAGGCCGTCCATTTAACACAGCACCTCCACCAACTCCTGTGGACACCGTGATGTAGAGAAGGTTCTTGGTCCCTTTTCCAGCACCAAAGGCATATTCCCCTAAAGCCGCGGCATTGGCATCATTGTCTAAATAGGTGGTGATCCCAAATTTTCGTTCAATGGGCTTGGCCACATTGTAATTCTTAAAAGGCAAATTTGGTGTGGTAATGATGGTGCCTTTTTCAGCATCCAGAGGTCCTGGAGATCCGATGCCAATGGCTCGAACTTCTTCTTCCGCGATCTTCGAAGCTTCAAGAACCATGGAAATGGACTCAAAAATTCTTTCCATCACCACTTCCTCTCCTAGATGAGCACCTGTGGCCAACGTAGTTTTTTCAATGATTTTTCCCGCCAAGTCACTGATGGCTGTGGTAATTTTTGTACCGCCTAAGTCAACACCGATAACATACTTTTTCATTTCCTATGCCTCCATCTCTCATTTCCTATAGAGAAATTATACCATGACTTGTACGTCTACCCTATGGCAAGTGGAAGAATTCTTAAAAATCTTCTCCTTCATGCGAGAAAAGGGAAGGTTCCAAGCAACATGCTTGGAACCTTGACAAGAAACTATTCTTTAGCCTCTTTGAATTTTTTTGTTTCTTCCACAATTTTAGCCACTTCCCCAGCAGGGACCTCTTCGTATCTTGAGAATTCCATTTGGAAATCTCCTCTGGCTTGGGTCATGGAACGAAGATCTGTGGCATAGGTTTGCATTTCAGATAGAGGCACTTCAGCCAACACCATTTGCTTGCCGTCCACAGGTTCCATACCAAGAACTCTTCCTCTCTTTTTGTTGATGTCCCCCATGATATCCCCCATGTATTCATCTGGAATGATGACATTGGCTTTCATGATAGGCTCTAATAGGACTGGCGTAGCCAGTTCCATGCCCTTTTTAAAGGCAAGGTTTGCCGCTACTTTAAAGGCCATTTCTGAAGAATCCACTGGATGATAGCTGCCATCATAAAGCGTTGCTTGAAGCTTAATCACAGGATATCCAGCAATAATGCCTTCTTGAATGGACTCTCGCAAGCCCTTTTCCACCGCTGGGATATAGTTTCTAGGCACAGCGCCTCCCACAACCTTATCCACAAATAGTAGATCGTCTTCTCCATCCATTCTTGGCTCAAAGATGATTTTCACATCTCCATATTGTCCATGTCCACCGGATTGTTTCTTATGCTTTCCTTGAACATCGGACTTCTTCTTGATGGTTTCTCTATAAGGAATTCTTGGTTTTCTCAGTTCTACATCCACACTGAACTTAGATTTTAATCTAGAAGCTAGAATTTCTAAGTGGGTATCCCCTTGTCCAGAGATGAGAATTTCTGCAGTCTCTATGTCTCTTTCCACGGTGAAGGTGGGATCCTCTTCCACCAGTCTTTGAAGACCTGAAGAGATCTTATCTTCATCACCCTTGGCCTTGGGCATAACAGCCATGGTCATGGTTGGATGTGGGAAGTTAAATTTATCATAAATCACCTTAAACTTTGGATCACAAATGGTTTCACCAGTTTTTGTAAACTGAAGTTTTGTCACGGCACCGATGTCTCCTGCAATGATCTTGTCAGTAAGAATTTGATTCTTTCCTCTTAGGAAGATTAAGGTATTAATTTTCTCAGCTTTATCTTGATTGGTATTAAATACTGGTGTATCTGGTCGAATATGACCTGTGATGACTCTAAAGAGGGAAATTTTCCCAACGAAGGGGTCGGCAATGGTCTTAAAGACGATGCCAGAAAAAGGCTTGTCCTCTGTAAGAGAGATAAACTCTGTTTCTCCAGT